>NZ_LNII01000161.1:0-98173 GCF_001463365.1 Enterobacter sp. 50793107
CGCGATCAACAACCTGTTTGACTGCTTCAGTTTTAAACTCTTCAGGATAACGCTTACCGCTCATGGGCACCTCTCTTTAAGTCATCTTAAATGACTCTGAGGTGTCTGTTAAACGCGTGGCGATTCATTCATCAGTAATGTCGATTGAGACAGTAAGCCATCCTTCATCACTATGAATTGTAAAAAAGCTATATCCATTCACCCATACAGGACAATGTTCTCCTTTGCCATCAGTATACCAACCAGTAACTTTATTAGTGCCAAGTAATGTGAGAAGTTCCTTTGATGGTTCAACTTTAAAGCCTGAAGTAAGTTTTCTGTTTTTATTGAAAGGATTGAACTTGGCTTCACGAATGCGTTCAGGTGACAATTTTTTTGTTGTTTTCGCTGAGTGGTGGTTGGGGCATAAAAGCACTAAATTATCAGTCGCATGCTCTCTAACTTCAGCATATTCCTCAATGTGGTCATACTGAAAAAAAGGCATTCCACATATGGCGCAACCAAACCCGCATTGCTTTCTAACTTCTCTTTTGATTTCAGCTGGTATAGATGGTCTATTTTCTGACATGAGCTATTCCTTATAAATCAATCGCGTGAGTTGGGTTTGATACAGCCAATGGATTAAATTTGACAGCGTCTTCAAGATGATCCAGTGCAAAGTGCGCATATCGCATAGTCATTTTGATGTCTGTATGCCCAAGCACCCGTTGCAGGACCAGGATATTCCCGCCATTCATCATAAAGTGGCTGGCAAAAGTATGGCGCAGCACGTGGGTCAGTTGCCCGGCAGGTAACTCGATACCTGTCCGCTGCAGCGCAGAGCGGAACGCACCATAGCAATCACTGAACAAACGGCCATTTTTGTTATCAGGCAGAGCGTCATACAGGGCTTTGCTGACAGGAACGGTGCGGTTTTTTCGCCCTTTGGTATTGATATAGGTGATTTTGTACTTCGACAGCTGGCTTTTTTTGAGCCCTTCGGCTTCAGACCAGCGTGCGCCCGTGGCGAGACAAATCCTGACCACGTTTTCCAGATCCGGGTTGTCATGACGCCGACACTCGGCCAGTAACCGGGCGATTTGCTCCTGCGTCAGCCAGGCCATTTCCATCTCTTCCGTGCGGAAAGGGCGCATATTTTTCAGCGGATTTTCGCCTTTCCATTCCCCCAGACGATTCAGCTCGTTGAATACCGCCCGGAAGTAGGCCAGCTCAAGGTTAAGCGTGCGGGGGGAAACTTCTTTTACCCGGGCAGAACGGGCGTATTCACCTTTCAGTCGCTTTTCCCGGTAGCGGGAAAACATCTGCGCATCGAAATCCCTCGCGAGCGGTTCGCCCATACACTCAAAGGCATGGTGCATCGCCAGCTGGCGTTTAAGACCGTCTTTCAACGTAATGCCGTGAGCGCTATACCAGGCGTCAATCAGCGCTTTTAAGGTGCGGCGGTCCTCTTTTTCTTCCTGCCACGGGTTTTGAACGGTGTACTGTTCAAAGGCCAGCGCTTCGCCTTTGGTGGCGAATTTCTTTCTGATGCGCTTACCCTTTGCCCCGTTGGGGTAGATCTCGCAAAGCCAGCCACCGGCAGGATTTTTACGGACCGCCATCAGTTAACCTCGCTGTAGACACCCACCACACGGCCAATCGTTTTTATCTCCTCGATACCGCATTCAAATGGGATCTTTCCGCCCGCGACGTGGAGTTTTTTACCCGGCAGGAGCGTCAATTCGCGGATGCTGGTGGTGCCTTCAATCTCAACCAGCCACAGCCCGTCGGTTAACGATGCGTCTTTTTCAACAAAGTGAAGTTTTCCCTCAGCCCGGACGGCGATGCCGCGGGTGAGTTGTTTACTGAAGAAATGGGAGTCGATACTCAAAGTAGTATTTTCTTCCAGTCGACCATCACTAAGAGTGAATGACGCGACAGATACAGGATCGCCCGGCGCAGGCTGACCTTCAAACTGAGAACCTTGCCCGGTCATCAGCCAGCGCAGGCTGGCGCCCGTATCCAGGGCGCACTGCACGGCGAAGTCATAAGAGATAGTGCCGCGTGCGTAGCGGTTCTGCAGCGAGCTGGCGGCAATATTGAAGTGGCGAGCAAGCTGGATTTTTTGCGTAAAACCATATACCTGACAGATTCTATCGAGCAACTCTTCATTATTCACTTGAGAATCTAAAATCAAAATATATTCCTTTGGGTGTTTACTAATACTCAATTGGGTATTAGTATCATTGCAAATTCGGGCAATCAGCGGCAGACGTTGGCAAACAGAGGCTAAAGATTGCAGTCATTATCAAAATGGGAATCATGCAACATGGCTTCTGAAATCGCAATCATCAAAGTGCCAGCCCCTGTGGTGACGCTGCAGCAATTCGCCGCGCTGGAAGGTGTTTCTGAACGTACTGCCTACCGCTGGACGACAGGCGATAACCCCCGGGTCCCCATTGAGCCGCGCACTATCCGCAAGGGCTGCAAAAAAGCAGGTGGCCCCATCCGTATCTATTACGCGCGCTGGAAAGAGGAGCAGCTACGTAAGGCGTTAGGCCATTCCCGCTTCCAGCTTGTTATCGGTGAATAATTCACGTTGCGGGAAACGAAGCGAGGGGTGATATGGCGATAGAAGCAGCTCAGGCAAGCGTTCCGCTCAGCGTCGGGGCGCGTCTGTCCGGACTTAACCACGTGGCTGAACTGCGCGCCAGATTCTGGGGCAATAGCGAGAAAGAGCTGACGCGGTTTTTTGCAGAGCTGCGTGATAAGCGCGATCCCTGTTATGAAGAGAACACCCGCGCGCTGGCCGCCATCTTCTTCCTGGCGAAATTACCCGCTACCCGTCATGCGTGCGAGATCGGTGAACTGACGACTGACGAGAAAAGGGCGCTGATTACCGCCATGAACCATTTTCGTGCAGTCGTGAGCTTATTTCCCGAACGGCTGACCATGCCGATGTAACCCCAACCAAACGTAATGGCGTAAACCCGCCGGGCATTCTATTGCCTGAATTTAAGGAGAACGAGTAATGCGAAATAGCGAAAACCGCACGTCCCCGATCGAGGGAGACAAACTGGTACGTCTGCTGGCGCAGGCGAAGACCGAGGAGCGAAGAGCACGTGCGCTCGCGGTTTCACAGCGCCTTGAGGCGCTGGCCAGCCACATTTACAAAACCGGCATGAGCGGTGAAGACGTGGCTGAACTGCTGTGTCACGAAGCGGCCCGTTACGAGCGTGAATCCCAGGAGCTGCACTGATGGCGGATTTTATCGATCTGGTGCAGGAGCGTGAACTGGCAGAACGCGAGCGCCACATTAACAGCGCGCGCCGTCGACCTGTGTCGCCATCGCGTTTGCTCTGCGAAGCGTGCGATGCCCCGATCCCCGAGGCACGCCGTATTGCCGTCCCCGGCGTGGCCATGTGCGTTACCTGCCAGGAAATGACGGAGCTGAAAAACAAACACTATCGGGGAGGGTGAATTGGCTATCTCCTGTGCTTATCCGTGGAATGCGCCACGGACGGCCATTGCCAGCCCCTATCTCACACACTCTCAACTGCAGCGTCGCGATCGTCTGTTCGCGGCGCTGCTGCAAGCCAGAAAAGCCCTCTCTTTGCAGCCTGAATGCGTCCGTTCCGAAGTGTGGCGGATGGTTGACGCCATCGAACAACAGCAGGGCGCACCGCGAGCCAATACGTTTCTGATCCGCTTCTGTAAAGGAATATTACCCCGCCTGCAGCGGGTTGCTGAGCAATATAGCCGGGTCGGCGTGCACGAGAGCGTCTCCGCGGCGGTTTTTGATGGCCACTTCGACACGCCGCTGCGGCAATACCTTGCCTCGCGGATGGTTGATATGGTCGTCCGCTTCAACCGCCTTCCGGATATGTCCCGTGCGGATATCGATCTGCTGGGGGCTGACATCGCCCGCTTTATTCGCGCCGAGCTGGCAAATATGGACGATGCCGGCATGGGTGAATATCAAACGCTGCATGCCTGGTACCAGCGCGCCGGTGTCATTACCCGTCAGTTCAACGTGCTCCCTCCCCACTGGGAGCGCGTGTCAAAAACCGTCTTCTGCAAAGAGGACGTTGCCTCGGCGGTGATCCGTATGTTTTCAGAGGCCTGGTGGCGCGGTCGTCTGCGTCGGATGGCGGCCGCCTGGCGGGAGCATCTGCAGATCGCCATCGGTCACGTCAGCAAAAAGAAATCTGCCTATGCGAGCAAACGGTGCATCGCCGAGTGGCGCGAGCAGAAGCGCCGTACGCGTGAGTTCCTGAAGGGACTGGAGCTTGAAGATGAAGAGGGTAACCGTATCAGCCTGATCGAAAAATACGATGGCTCGGTGGCCAACCCCGCAATACGTCGCTGTGAACTGATGACCCGCATTCGCGGGTTTGAAAATATCTGCCATGAGCTGGGCTATGCAGGCGAGTTCTACACCTTAACCGCCCCCGCGAAGTATCACGCGACCGTGCAGGCCGGTTACCGTAACGGCAAGTGGAACGGCGCCAGCCCGGCAGATACACAACATTATCTCAACCGACTCTGGGCGCGTATCCGGGCGAAGCTGCACCGGGAAGGGATTCGTATTTTCGGGATCCGGGTTGCTGAACCTCATCATGACGGTACGCCCCACTGGCATATGCTGGTGTTCATGCGGCCGGAGGATACCGGGCGGGTTAGACGCATCATGAATGACTATACCTGCGAAGAGGATGCCTTCGAGTTACAACGCGACAGGGCAAAAAAAGCCCGTTTTCATGCCGAAGCCATTGACCCGGAGAAGGGCAGCGCTACCGGCTATATCGCCAAATACATCGCGAAGAATATCGATGGCTATGCGCTTGATGGCGAAACTGATGATGAAAATGGCGAGCTGTTGAAAGAGACCGCTCCCGCCGTTTCCGCCTGGGCGGCCCGCTGGCACATCCGTCAGTTTCAGTTTATTGGCGGTGCGCCGGTGACGGTCTACCGGGAGTTGCGCCGTCTCGCCGACCGCGAGACGGCGCATGGCCTGAGCGTGGAGTTTGCCGCCGTGCATGACGCGGCGGACGCCGGAGACTGGGCGGGGTATGTGAACGCCCAGGGCGGGCCGTTTGTCCGTCGTGACGATCTGCAGGTACGTACGCTCTACGAATCGAAGGAAGAATATAACCAGTACGGCGAGGAAACCGTCTGTATCCGCGGGGTCTATGATGCGGCCATTGGGGCCGGGTCACCGGTTTTAACGCGCCTCAAACAGTGGAAGATTGTACCGAAGCGGGCCGTTGACCTTAAGGGCGCCACCGCGCCCTCTTGGAGTTCTGTCAATAACTGTACGGCGGGTGATTTTACTCATCTGCACCGACACCGCGAGTTGCCCCCGCCCTACCTGGATAAGGCCAGTTCAATCCTTGAACGTACCGGGCATTTAAGGCATCAGGTCGCCGGAAGTATGCGCTAATCTCCATCGATATCATGCACATACCGCAAACAGGTCTGATTTTTTGCTTCACTCTTTTTATGATTACGTGCTACTGTATGTTTATACAGTATCTCGTGGTGGAGGTTGTGTGGACAGAGAGTTGAATGAGCAAGTCATGATTGAACGAGTCGAGATGATTGCGCGACTGACGACGGAAGGAACATGTCAGGAGAGAGATCGTGAAATTGCCCTGAATCTTATTGCTGAGATAGCGAGAGGGAATTTAATCAAAAACAACGCGTTTACCGTTGTTTTCTCGGCATCGCCTGTTCCAGAACGAATCAAAAAAGAAGGCAATGTGCGGGTCAATATTACCCTGGATAAAGATCAGCACATTGGCCCTTCCGTCGTGGAGGCCTTCCAGTGCGAACTCACCCGCAGAATAAGGCCTCTGTTCCCGTCAACGCGGGTGACGGTGAAAGAAGGCTCCATGACGGGCGTCGAGCTGCTGGGCATCAACGGCGAGGCCGAGCGCGAAGCGTTAGACAACATTCTTCGGGAAGTCTGGGAAGACGAGAGCTGGCGCTAGCGTCTGCCTTTTCCCGGGCAACAACCTTCATTCAGATTTGAGCCGCGTTCTGTCGTACGCGGACAGCCTGTTGTGTCCGCGATTGTCCATCCGCCTGCGGTAGCGGAAAGGACGCTGGCTCTGGAAACTCTACAGTACCTGGAAATCCGGATGTTGGAGCGTCTGATGAAGATCTATGCAATGCAGGGGGATACGCTTGATGCCATCTGTGCCCGTTATTACGGGCGCACGGCAGGCGTAGTCGAACCCGTTCTGAAAGCCAATCCTGGCCTTGCTGAGTATGGCGTTGTCTTACCCCATGGTACGGCAGTAGACATGCCAGAGGTCGATAGCGCACCCAGAAAAGAATCCGTGAACCTATGGGACTGAGTCTGGAGAAAGTCACCACGTTTATTGCCTACTGGCTGGCCGTGGCGCTGGCCTGGTTCGGGGCGATGTCTCCCGAAAAAGTGGCGCTGTACGTGGGAAGCCTCTGCGCCATTTTTACCGCGCTGACGAATTACTGGTTTAAGCGAAAAACCTGGCGCTATCTCAAATCTCTGGGCCTCGATAAGAAGAGTATTCGTGAACTCAATCATTAAGCGTTGCAGCGTCGCCAGCGTCCTTGCCCTGGCGGTGCTCATGCCTGACTTTCGATTACTGCACACCTCGCCTGAAGGGCTGGCGTTACTTGCCGATCTTGAAGGCTGCCGTCTTTCGCCCTACCGCTGTAGCGCGGGCGTATGGACGTCAGGCATTGGCCATACGGCAGGCGTTGTACCGACGCAGGCGATCACCGAGCGTGACGCGGCGGCGAACCTGATCGCCGACGTTCTGAAGGTTGAGAAACGGCTTGCCGCATGCGCGCCGGTGGAGATGCCACCCCGGGTTTATGACGCGCTGGTCAGTTTTGCCTTTAACGTGGGAACCGGTGCCGCCTGCCGTTCGACGCTGGTGGCGTTTATTCATCACAAACAGTGGCCGCAGGCCTGCGATCAGCTGACCCGCTGGGTGTATGTCAACGGGAAGAAGAACGCCGGGCTTGAAAACCGTCGGGCCCGTGAAAAGGCCTGGTGCATGAAGGGGGCGGGATGAAATCTCTCCTGCTGATGCTGGCTGTGCTGATGGCCATTATCCTGTGGTTTCGTCATGACAATCTGAACCTGTCCCGCTCCTTTGCCAAAGCCAACCAGATCGCCGCTGAACAAAAAAACACGATTAACGCGCTGAACCATCAGCTGGCCGTATCGCAACGGATGGCCAGAGAAAATGAAAACGCGCAGGTCAGGCTCCGCGATGCGCTTGCCGTTACCGCTGAGGAGATGGCAAGGCGCGAAGCGGCTATCGGGAGATTGATGAATGAAAATGAAGCACTACGCCGCTGGTATCACGCTCAGCTGCCTGATGTTGTCCGCAGGTTGCACACCCGCGCCGCCTGCGCCTCCGCCGCACATTGTTTACAACGCTTGCCCAAAGGTGAGCGCCTGCCCGATGCCGGCAAGTGAGCCTGTCACTAACGGCGATCTGAGCGCCGATATTCGAAGGCTTGAGCATGCCCTTATCGCCTGCGCCTTGCAGGTTGAAACCATTAAAGACTGTCAGGATAATCTCGATGCACAAACTCAAGAGCCTGCGTCAGGCATTAATTGACGCTGTACCACAACTGCGCGCAAACCCGGAGCGCTTACGGATGACCGTCGGCAGCGGTAACATCGATGCGCGTCTGGCGGCCTCGCTCTCGTTCGAAAAACAATATGAGCTGAAGGCGAACGTCAGCGGTTTTTCCGGTGACAGCGAGGGGATTTTCGTCCCGGTGCTGGCCTGGCTTCGGGAAAACCAGCCGGATATTTTTACCCTCGATGAGGGACGAAAAAAGGGGTATCTCTTTCAGGTTGTCTTCAATGACGATGAAACCTCAGATATCAGCTTCAGCCTGCAGTTAACCGAGCGGATACTGGTGTCTGAGAATGAAGGGACCTTGCTTGCCACCTATTCTCCGGAGCCGCTGCTGCCGGAACCCGTCACGCGTCCGATGGAGCTATACGTCAACGGTGAACTGGTCAGCCAGTGGGAGGCCTGACGTAACCGCGCTGATGGCCAGCCCACAGCCCTGTCGGCTGGCCATACTTGTTGTTTCATCCCGCATAAAACCCCGCCTCGTTGCTGCCGATCGCCCTGAGCGGCATTCTCTTCTTATGAATACGCTAACTTCCATGCACGGCATCGCTCGCGCGATCCGCAATCTTATTCGTCTCGGTGTTGTGACCGATGTCGACCTCAAACGAGGGCTCTGCCGCGTCCAGTCCGGGGGGATGAAAACCACCTGGCTGAACTGGCTGACCTGCCGCGCAGGCCGCTCGCGCGTCTGGTGGGCACCGTCCGAGGGTGAACAGGTCTTGCTGCTGGCTATCGGCGGTGAGCTGGATACCGCCTTCGTGTTGCCAGGCATTTTTTCTGACGACCATCCGGCGCCGTCTGAGTCGCCTGACGCGCTCCACGTCTCGTTTCCTGATGGGGCGGTTATCGAGTATGAGCCCGGCAACGGTGCGCTAACGGCGACCGGCATCAAAACGGCAACCATCACCGCATCGGAATCGCTGACCGCGACCGTTCCGGTGGTACAGGTGAAAGCAGAGACCCGTATCACGCTGGATACGCCTGAAGTGGTGTGTACCAACAAGTTAATTACCGCCTCTCTGGAGGTGCAGAAGGGCGGGGTGATGGCCGGAAATATTGAACATTCCGGCGGTAAATTCACCTCTAATGGGGTGCAGGTGGACAACCATGCCCACGGCAGTGTGCAAAGCGGCGGAAGCTGGACTAAGGGGACGCAATGACGGTGCGCTACACGGGAATGAACAGTCAGACCGGGCTCAGCATTTCAGAGGCGGAACATATCAGGCAAAGCGTGCGCGACATTCTGGTTACGCCAGTTGGCTCACGTGTTATGCGCCGGGAATACGGCTCCTTGCTGGCGGCGATGATCGACAGGCCCCAGAGTCCGGCGCTGCGCCTGCAGATTATGGCCGCATGTTATTCCGCGATCCAGAAATGGGAACCGCGGATCAGCCTGACGGCGATTGCTTTCGAACGGTCGGAGAGTGACGGGACGCTGTATGTCGATATCACTGGCACGCGACCCTCTTCCGATCGCTCCTTTTCTCTCACCATTTCACTGAGTTAAACGCTATGGCTATTGTTGATCTGAGCCAGCTCGCCGCGCCTGATGTCGTGGAGGAGGTGGATTATGAAACGCTGCTGGCAGAACGAAAGGCCACCTTTGTCTCACTCTTTCCTGAGGCGGAGCAAGAGGCTATCGCACGCACGCTGACCTTAGAGTCAGAGCCGATTGTGAAGCTGCTGCAGGAAAACGCGTATCGGGAAGTTATCTGGCGCCAGCGCGTCAACGAGGCCGCGCGAGCGGTCATGCTGGCCTACGCCACTGGCAGCGATCTCGACCAAATTGGGGCAAACGCTAACCTTCAGCGTCTGGTGATTACGCCTGCCGACGACACGACCTTCCCGCCCACGCCGGCTGTGATGGAGTCTGATACTGACTTTCGTCTGCGTATCCAGCAGGCGCCGGAAGGGCTGAGCGTGGCCGGTTCGACAGGCGCTTATCAGTTCCATGGCCGCAGCGCGGATGGCCGGGTGGCGGATATTTCCGTGATCAGCCCCCAGCCCGCGAACGTCACCGTTTCCGTGCTCTCACGGGAGAATAACGGCGTGGCGTCTGAAGAGCTGCTTACCCGTGTTCGCAATGCGCTGAACGATGAGGACGTCAGGCCAGTCGCCGATCGCGTGACCGTCCAGTCGGCCAAAATTGTCGACTACACCATTGCGGCCTCGCTGTTCCTCTTCCCCGGCCCGGAAAGCGAACCGGTGCTTAACGCGGCCAGAGCCCGGCTGCAGGCTTATATCACGGCGCAGCATCGGCTGGGACGCGATATTCGCAAGTCTGCCATTTACGCTGCTCTTCACGTTGAAGGGGTGCAGCGCGTGGAGCTGACCGCCCCGGCAGCCGATATCGTGCTCGATGAAACTCAGGCCTCATGGTGCAGCCACTACAGCGTAACCGTGGGGGGGAGCGATGAGTGATACCCGTCTTTTACCGGTTGGATCGTCGCCTATTGAGGTGGCGGCCGCGCGCGCCTGCGCGGAGATAGAAAAAACGCCGGTACCGCTGCGCCATCTCTGGAGCGCGGATACCTGCCCGGCGAATTTACTGCCGTGGCTGGCGTGGGCGTTTTCGGTCGATCGCTGGGACGAGAACTGGCCGGAGGCCACCAAACGGGACGTGATCCGCGCGGCATGGTTTATCCATGCCCACAAGGGAACCATCGGCGCCGTGCGCCGCGTCGTGGAGCCGCTTGGTTATTTGATTAACGTCACCGAGTGGTGGCAAACCAACGATCCGCCCGGCACCTTCCGCCTTGATATCGGCGTATTAGACACCGGTATCACCGAGGAAATGTATTACGAGATGGAAAGGCTTATCGCTGATGCGAAGCCTGCCAGCCGCCACCTTATCGGCCTGAATATCATCCAGGACATTCCGGGTTATCTCTTTACCGGTGCCCTGAGCTATGACGGCGACATCATTACGGTTTACCCCGGATAAGTGAGAGCATAATGACAGTGAAATTTAAAACGGTTATCACCAAAGCCGGTGCAGAAAAACTGGCTGCAGCAACCGTTCCGAACGCGAAGAAAGTGAACTTCACCGCAATGGCGGTCGGCGACGGTGGCGGTGCGTTGCCCGTTCCAGATGCCAGCCAGACAAAGCTGGTGAAGGAAGTCTGGCGCCACGCGCTGAATAAAATCAGCCAGGACAAGAAGAACAAAAACTACGTTGTGGCGGAGCTGCTGATCCCGCCTGAGGTGGGCGGTTTCTGGATGCGTGAGATGGGTCTTTATGACGATACCGGGACGCTGATTGCCGTCGGGAATATGGCTGAAAGCTATAAGCCCGCGCTGGCAGAGGGGTCAGGACGCGCGCAGACGCTTCGCATGGTTATCATGGTGAGCGATATTTCCTCCGTCGAGTTGACGATAGACACCTCAACGGTGATGGCCACGCAGGATTACGTCGACGGGAAGCTGACGGAGCATGAGCAGTCCCGCCGCCATCCGGACGCCACGCTGACCGCAAAAGGGTTCACCCAGTTAAGCAGTGCCACCGACAGCGCGTCTGAGGTGCTTGCTGCAACGCCGAAAGCGGTAAAGGCGGCGTACGATCTGGCGAACGGGAAATATACCGCAGCGGATGCAACCACGGCGCGTAAGGGGATCGTTCAGCTGAGTAGCGCCACTGACAGCGTGTCTGAGGTGCTGGCGGCAACCCCGAAGGCGGTGAAGACTGTGTATGATCTGGCAAACGCCAAGTACACCGCGGTGGATGCCACTACGGCGCGTAAGGGGCTTGTCCAGCTCAGCAGTGCGATTGACAGTGTGTCGGAGGTGCTGGCAGCGACGCCGAAGGCGGTTAAATCCGCAAACGACAACGCTACTGCAGCCAATATAAATGCCAGTGAGCGAGTCAGTAAAGCCGGTGACAGTATGACCGGAACATTAAATCAGGACGCTGTAGCACAGGCCACCTACAACTTAACGGCACTTTCCAACGCCACGACAGGCAATAAAAATTATCTTCGTAAAATGCGCGGCGGAGCGACGGACACTATCTGGCATGAAACCGTTCAGGGGGGCGAATACCGTCTGGCGACAGGCAGTACCGATTCGCAGGAGGAGCTGGCGATTAGCACTAATACCGGCCTGAGAGTGAGAGGTAATTTAACCTCACAACTTGGCGGATTTTATTCAGGGAATACGAAAAAATTCTCTTTTTATTCATCAAATACCTCTGACAAGAATGCAGCTCTGCGCCTCTGGGGAAATGTAGACCGCCCATCTGTAGTCGAACTGGGGGATGACACCGGCTACCATTTTTACTCTCAGCGAAATAAAGATGGCTCGCTATTGCTTCAGGCAAACGGCGCCGGACAATTTAGCGGTTATTTACGTTCAAACGGAGAAGTACAATCCATTTCCGCAAATAGTTATCGGATTGCATATGGAAACTACGGGTGTTTCTGGCGCAACGACGGTAATAATCTTTATCTGATGCTGACGAATAAGGGCGATGCTTACGGAAACTACAATTCATTGCGTCCATTACGGGTTAGCCTGGAAACAGGGGCATTACAATCTGAGACACCATTTACTGTAGGCAACACCATTTTCGCCACTAAGGAAATTACAGCGGGTTATGCCGGTGCACTTGCATGGGCAGAACAGTACAAAACAAAAGCAGCTTTTTTTAACTCATATTCGACAACCGGAGCGAGTGAATACCATCCAGCCTTAAAACAACAGGCAAGCATTGCCGGTGTCAATTCATGGGCTTTTTCAATGGGGTCTCTTGTCGCTGATACCGCTCTTTCATGGCATTTGCACATGAAAGGCAGTGGCGGTCAGGATGTCAATTATAAATGGGATACCAGTGGTAATTTTAGCGCGCCAGGCCAGCTCATTCCCGGAAGTTTTGCTAATTTCGACTCCCGTTATTATACCAAAGGGCAAAGCGATGCGGGTTATATGGCAAAAACCGGAGCATACACAAAAGCCGAAAGCGATGCTCGTTATAATCTGAAAAACACGGCCAGTAGGGCGGCAAGCGGTTGGGAGAAAGACAATACTACAGGAATTATGAAGCAGTGGGGGATTGCAACACGTACAGCGGACTCTACACGGATAACCTTCCCAACTGCGTTTCCAACTACTTGCGTCAGCGTGCAGCTAACACTGCTTTATACCAATGGGTTCCATGATCAGAATATTTATGTTCAAAATCCTGATGCTTCAGGTTTTACCTACATTGCTGGTAGTGGTGAAGTCAAAGTGTATTTCGAAGCGAGAGGTTATTAATATGGGATATGTTTATTGTCACGCTACGGGTGCTTTTTATAATGATGCTCTGGAGGCAGACTACCGTTCCGCCGGTTCGTGGCCGGATAATTATGTAACTGTGCTGGATGACGATTATGAATCATTGATGGCAGGGCAGGCTGTTGGGAAAATGATTGTTTCTGATAATAATGGTTATCCTGTTCTGACGGAACCACCGGAACCGACACACGAAGAACAAGTAAATCAGGCATCGTCACAAAAATTATTTTTGATGAAAACGGCGAATGAAATTATTACTCCGCTCGAGGATGCAGTCGAGCTCGGAATTGCCACCGATGAAGAAGCGGCCACGCTGCTACTCTGGAAGCGTTACCGCGTATTGTTAAACAGACTGGATCTCAGCAAAGCGCCAGATATTCAATGGCCAGAACGCCCGGCCTGACCCCAAGCCCTCCTCCCGGAGGGCTTTTCGTTTGTTGTGTAATCCTTTCCCCAACCCCAATACGTCGCATCCAACGCGCGCTCCACAGAAAATACCCTCACCACTAAACCACGGAGTTAAACGGATGGGCGACTATCACCACGGCGTGGAAGTCATCGAAATCAACGATGGCACACGCACCATTTCCACCGTCTCGACGGCAATCATCGGTATGGTCTGTACGGCCAGCGATGCTGACGAACAGACATTCCCTCTTAACGAGCCAGTGCTCATTACCAATGTACAATCCGCGATTGCGAAAGCCGGGAAAACAGGCACGCTGTCCGCTTCCCTTCAGGCGATTGCCGATCAGTGCAAACCGGTTGTCGTTGTTGTTCGCGTGGCCGAAGGTGTCGATAACCCGGAAGACCCGGAAGCCGCACAGAAAGAAACCATTTCTAACATCATTGGTACCACCGACGAAAACGGCAAATACACCGGCCTGAAGGCACTTCTCACCGCCAAAACGGTGACCGGCGTTAAACCACGTATTCTCGGCGTACCGGGGCTGGATTCGCAGGAAGTGGCGACCGCGCTGGCAGCAACGTGCCAGAGCCTGCGTGCGTTTGGCTATGTCAGCGCATGGGGCTGTAAAACCATTCCTGAGGCGATCAACTATCGCAAAAACTTCAGCCAGCGTGAGCTGATGGTTATTCACCCGGATTTCCTGGCATGGGATACCACCACGAACGCCACCAAAACGGCCTGGGCGACCGCACGCGCACTTGGCCTGCGCGCCAAAATCGACCAGACCACCGGCTGGCATAAAACCCTGTCCAACGTCGGTGTTAACGGTGTTACCGGGGTGAGCGCCTCTGTCTCCTGGGACCTGCAGGAACAAGCCACCGATGCCAACCTGCTTAACCAGGCGGGCGTGACCACGCTGATTCGCAATGACGGTTTCAAATTCTGGGGCAACCGTACCTGCTCTGACGATCCGTTATTCCTGTTTGAAAACTACACCCGTACCGCGCAGGTACTGGCCGACACCATGGCGGAAGCGCACGCATGGGCGATGGATAAACCCATTACCCCAACGCTTATCCGCGACATCATTTCCGGTATCAATGCCAAATTCCGTGAGCTGAAAACCAATGGCTACATCGTTGACGGCTCCTGCTGGTATGACCCGGAATCGAATGACGTGTCGACCCTCAAAGCGGGGAAACTGTATATCGATTACGACTACACCCCTGTTCCGCCGCTGGAGAATCTGACCCTGCGCCAGCGCATCACCGATACCTATCTGGCAGACCTGTCAGATTCGGTTAACAGCTAAGGAGCTGCAGCATGGCGTTACCACGCAAACTTAAATATCTGAATATGTTCAACGATGGCCTGAGCTATATGGGCGTTGTTGAGTCTGTCACCTTACCGAAGCTCACCCGCAAGCTGGAGAAGTATCGCGGCGGCGGTATGCCGGGCTCGGTCTCTGTCGACCTCGGCCTGGACGATGATGCGCTGGCGCTGGAGTGGACCATTGGTGGTCTGCCGGACGTTGCTCTGTGGGCGCAGTATGCCTCGCCAGGCGCGGACAGCGTGCCGCTGCGTTTTACCGGATCCTTCCAGCGTGATGATACCGGTGAAATCTCTGCGGTGGAGATCGTGATGCGTGGCCGTCACAAAGAGTTTGACGGCGGCGAGAACAAGCAGGGCGAAAGCGGCACGACCAAGATGTCCACCGAGTGCGCTTACTACCAGCTCACTATCGATGGCAAAGAGGTTATCGAGATTGACATCATCAACATGGTGCTGAAAGTCGACGGCGTCGATCGTCTGGCGGAACACCGTAAGGCCATCGGCCTGTAACCCTTAACCGGCCGCAGCTGCTGGCCGGTTACTTACCCTTTTGAGAGTAACGAAATGGAAAATATCAACGAGACTGTTATCAACGAAAGCGAAAACCCAAACACCGTCACGCTTGATAGCCCCGTTCTGCGCGGCGAGCAAAAAATCGAAAAAGTGACCGTCGCAAAACCCAATGCGGGCACTCTGCGTGGCGTATCGCTGGCGTCGCTGGCGCAATCTGATGTGGATGCCCTGATTAAAGTGCTGCCGCGAATGACCTCTCCCGCGTTGACCGAACATGAGATTGCACGTCTGGATGCCTCCGACCTGCTCTCTTTTGCCGGTAAGGTGGTCGGTTTTTTGTCACCGACTTCGGCTCGCTGAAATTTCCTGAAAACCTGTCGGTCGACGATCTGATGGCGGATATCGCGGTGATTTTTCACTGGCCGCCGTCAGAGTTGTACTCCCTGAGCGTGACCGAACTCCTCATATGGCGCGAAAAGGCGCTGCAGCGAAGCGGAAACCACCATGAGTAATAATGTCAGACTTCAGGCGCTGCTGGATGCAGTCGCCAGGGCAAGCCGACCGCTCAAAGCTATCCACAATGCCAGTCTCTCTCTTGAGGGAGAGATCGGTGAATCGCAGGCGGCGCTGCGCGCGCTCGATGAGCAGGCGGCCCGCGTCGATGGATTCAGAAAAACAAGCAGTCAGCTCACCATGACGGGGCAGGCGCTTGCCCTGGCGAGACAACAGACGGCGGCGCTGGCACGTGAACTGAAAAACACGCAAAACCCCACCCGTGTGCAGAACGATGCGCTGACGGCAGCCCGCCAGTCTGCCGCCGCCCTGAAGCTTGAGTACAACACACTGCGCCAGTCCGTCCAGCGTCAGCGCGGCGAACTTGCGCAGGCGGGGATTAATACCCGGACCCTGGCAGCAGATGAACGTCGTTTAAGAAAGAGCATCGGCGAAAAAACGCAGCAGCTCAACGGACAACGAGAGGCGCTCGCCCGGGTTAATCAGCAGCAGGAGCGGCTCAATGCCGTTCAGCGTCGCTACGAATCCGGCAAACGTGTTGCCACGCGTGTGCATCAGCTTGCTGGCACAGGCGTGAGCATGGCAAAGACGGGCTTTGACCAGACGTCCCGGTTTATGGCGCCGGGTATCAGTGCTGAAAAGCAGATGTCCGCTATTCAGGCCAGTCTTGGTCTGGAGAAGGGGGATGCCAGACTTGAGGCTATTCGTCAGCAGGCGCGGGACGTCAGTGCCGGTACGGGAACCTCAACGGAGGCGGTCACCCGGGCGCAGACCGAGCTGGTTCGTTCAGGATATGACGCCGATGGTGTGCTTGCGGCCACGCTTCCTGCGGTTAATCTCAGCCTCGCGGGAAATGTCGATGCCGCAAACGCCGCCGACATCATCAGCAATGCACAGACCGCGTTCAACCTGGCCAATACCGATGCTGAGCGTGTCGCAGACGTGCTGACCCGCGGATTTACCTCCTCTCACACCAGCCTTACCGAGCTGGGTGCTGCCGTGGCCTCTGTTGCGCCAACTGCCAGCGGCGCTGGCGTGAGCCTTGAAGAGACGACCGCGCTGCTTGGCATTCTGATGGAAAAGGGGATGAAAGGGAGCACGGCTGGCGCCGGGGTCAGCGCTGTGCTGAGCCATCTGCAGATGCAGAACGGTCAGGGTTCTGCCGCGCTGAGTGAACTGAACGTACAGACCCATGATGGACAAGGCAATTTGCTGCCTGCCGAGCAGATCCTTGAAGCCCTCTCCGCATCCTTTGAAAAGAGCCAGCTCGGTACCGCGCAGCAGATGGCGTACCTGAAGACCATTTTCGGTCAGGAAAACGCGCAAGGCGCTGCGGTACTGGTCTCCGCCGCGGGTAATGGAACGCTGTCTGAGAAACGTAAGCAGCTCCAGGGGGCAAAGGGCAGTACCGCGCGGGTAGCTGCCGTTCAGTCCGATAACCTTGCCGGTGATATAGGCAAGCTTCAGGCGGTGTGGAACGGCCTGAAGATGGATGTATTTGATAAGGCGGATGGCGCCCTGCGTACCCTGACCACCACCGCGACCGGGTGGATCAGTACGCTCTCTCTGTGGGTGAATGCCAACCCCGCACTGACGCAAGGCCTGGTCGGGGTTATCGTCGGCGCGCAGGCGTTTGCCGGCATAGTGGGCGGGTTGGGCATGGTCGTTGCGCCGATGGTGACCGGCCTGAACCTGGTCATTACCGCCGCCGGGATGTTAGGCACCGCCTTCAGCGTGGTCGGCGGCAGCATCATGGCGATCCTGGGTGCCCTCAGCTGGCCCATCATTGCCATTGGTGCGGCGATTGCGGCGGGTGCATTACTGATTTTTAAATACTGGGAACCAGTCAGCGCCTTCTTTACCGGGGTGATGGAAGGGCTTTCTGTGGCTTTTGCTCCACTGGGCGAGCTGTTTTCTCCACTTCTGCAGGCGTTTGGTTTCATCTCAGAGAAGCTGGGCGGGATCTGGCAGTGGTTCACCGACCTGATTACGCCAATCAAAACGACTCAGGAAACGCTCGACAGTTGCAAAAACGCGGGGGTGATGTTCGGTCAGATGCTCGGGGAGGCGTTGATGGCACCGCTTAATCTGTTCAACACTCTGAGCAGCAAGGCGACCTGGCTACTGGATAAACTCGGTCTTATCAAAACAAAGTCGGACAACATCGAGCCCGCTGCGGCTAACGCAGAGGCGGCTTCCTCTGCGCCGGGCAGTGCGTATATTCCGCCGACATCGACCTATGGTGGCTATCTGAAGTATCAGCCAGCGCTCGCCACTGGCGGACGCTCTTACGTCGATCAGAGCAGGAGCGAATATCACTTCACGCTGCAGGGAGATATGACATCCGGAGCGGACCTCAGCCGCCAAATTCAGGATGCCCTGGACAACAGAGACAGACAGAAAGCGGCGGACCAGCGATCCCACTTTATGTATGAGTAAGGAGAGAGAAAATGTTAATGGTGCTGGGGCTGTTTGTCTTTGAGCGACGAACCTTGCCGTATCAGTCAATGCAGTTTTCAAAGGATTACCGCTGGGCCTCTAACGATCGCATCGGGAAGCCCAAAGCCTGGCAGTATCTGGGTGAGGGCGATACATCCCATACGCTCTCCGGAACGCTTTATCCTGAAATTACCGGAGGGCGATTGTCCCTGAAAGCCATCGAACTGATGGCGAATGAGGGGCGTGCCTGGCCGCTGATCGACGGGACGGGCATTATTCATGGCATGTTTGTGATTGATAAGGTGACGCACACCCATACGGATTTTTACAGCGATGGTACGGCGCGGAAAATTGATTTTACGCTTTCTCTGAAGCGGGTTGACGAATCGCTGATGGCGATGTTTGGCGACCTGAGAACACAGGCTGAAGAGCTGGTGACCAGCGCGCGTACCGAAATTGGAGGGCTGCTGGGATGATCACGGAAATGAATATCCGGGCAGGGGAGAAAATCGCCCCCGATTTTATGCTCAAGCTTAATGGCCGTGATATTACGCAAAATTTTAGCCATCGCCTTATCCGCTTGACCATGACTGACAACCGAGGCCTGGAAGCCGATCAGGTGGACATTGAGCTGGATGATTCCGACGATCTGTTAGACCTGCCGGCTCGCGGCGCGTTTATAACACTATGGCTGGGCTGGCAGGGTACCCCTCTGGAGCCGAAGGGGAATTTCACGGTCGATGATATTGAATTTCGGGGGGCGCCGGACCGGTTAACCATTCGGGGGCGCAGCGCCGATTTTCGTGGCAAGCTCAACGTTCGCCGCGAGCAGTCATGGCATGACACCACCCTCGGCGCAATTGTTGATACCATCGCGCAGCGCAACCAGCTTAGCGCCAGCGTGGCGGCGGAATTTTCATCCATAGCCATTGCGCATATCGACCAAACTCAGGAGTCCGATGCTGCGTTTCTCTCCCGCCTGGCTGAACGCAATGGCGCGTTTGTCGCCGTTAAGGAAGGGAAGGTGCTTTTCATGAAAGCGGGCGGCGCCGTGACGGCCAGCGGCAAACCGGTTGCGTTGAAGGTGATTGAACGCGCCGATGGTGATAAACACAGCTTTTCCATCGCCGATCGCGAAGCATATTCCGGCGTGACGGCCAAATGGCTGCAAACGAGCGATCCTAAACAACAACACCCAAAGGTCAGCATCAATCGTCTGCCACCGGCGGCAGCGACAGGCGCGTTACCTCATCCGGATGCCGCAGCCGTATCCGGCAGCACGGAGCAAACGCCGCAGGAGACGTTGGTTGGCGCCGCCGATAACGTCTTTGAGCTGACCACTATTTTTGCCTCCGAAGCGCAGGCACTCAGAGCGGCTGAAGCCAAATGGCGTGCTTTACAGCGCGGGGTAGTGAAATTTTCTATCCAGCTGGCGCTGGGAAAAGCTGACCTTTTTCCCGAAACACCCCTTCAGGTGAAAGGCTTCAAGCGGGCGATTGACGAGCAAGCGTGGATCGTCAGCCGGGTCGTTCACACCCTTGACGGAAGAGGCTTTACGACGGAGGTGAATCTTGAACCTGACATTGCCGACGAAAAATTTTCCATCGAAAGCGAGTAGTACGCTTTTAATTTTACGCTTTTGGGGTATTATTAATTCACAAAAAGTGAATTAAACGGAGGCGGTATGTTTCATTGTCCTAAATGCAAGCACTCGGCACATGCGCGAACCAGTCGCTATTTGAGTGAAAATACCAAAGAGCGTTATCACCAGTGCACCAACGTTGATTGCAGCTGTACGTTTGTCACCATGGAGTCGGTAGAGCGCCTGATTGCAGCCCCTGGCATGCCGGAACGTGCCCGGGCGCCCTCGGTGAACCGCAGTTAACGATAGCCGCATCAGTCAAAAAAACCGCCTCGTGCGGTTTTTTTTATCTCTGTAAGAACTCAGCGATACCGCCATTTCATCGCCACTGAAAATTAAGCCAACAAAAAAGCCACTCATGTGAGTGGCTTAATCATATGATTGTAAAGCTAAAATTTGGTGGCCCCTGCTGGACTTGAACCAGCGACCAAGCGATTATGAGTCGCCTGCTCTAACCACTGAGCTAAGGGGCCGTGGCGGTGGATTATAATGTAACTCCCCGCAGCAATCCAGCCATTCACACCCGCCTGCTGTTTTTATAAACAACGCATAATCAATCCTTTATACTTCCATGATGATGTATCAATCGGGAGTAAATATGATCAACGATATTCTGGCCCCGGGATTACGGGTGGTGTTCTGTGGGATCAACCCCGGTAAATCCTCGGCGCATACCGGTTTTCACTTTGCTCATCCGGGGAACCGCTTCTGGAAAGTGATCTACCAGGCCGGGTTTACCGACCGGTTACTCAAGCCTGAAGAGGAGCAGCATCTGCTGGATACGCGCTGCGGGATCACCATGCTGGTGGAGCGACCAACCGTGCAGGCGAGCGAAGTCAACCTGCATGAGCTGCGCACTGGCGGGCGGGAACTGATTAAGAAGATCGAAGACTACCAGCCTGCCGCGCTGGCGATTCTGGGGAAACAGGCCTATGAGCAGGCGTTCAGCCAGCGCGGGGTGAAATGGGGGAAACAGGCCATCACCATCGGCGTGACGCAGGTATGGGTGCTGCCAAACCCGAGCGGACTTAACAGGGCAACGCTGGATAAACTGGTGGAAGCTTACAGGGAGCTCGACGAGGCGCTGGTGGTGCGGGGGCTTTAGGGGGCTCTGCGGCCTGATTCCCTCACCCTGGCCCTCTCCCACAGGGAGAGGGAATAAACAAAAAAAAAGCTCCCGATTGGGAGCTTTTTGCTGTTTACCTGGATTAATCGTCCAGGAAGCTACGCAGCACTTCAGAGCGGCTCGGATGGCGCAGTTTACGCAGCGCCTTCGCTTCGATCTGACGGATACGTTCGCGGGTAACGTCAAACTGTTTACCCACTTCTTCCAGCGTGTGGTCGGTGTTCATATCGATACCGAAACGCATACGCAGTACTTTCGCTTCACGGGCGGTCAGGCCAGCCAGAACGTCGTGCGTGGCTGCACGCAGGCTCTCGGTGGTGGCAGAGTCCAGCGGCAGCTCGAGGGTGGTATCCTCGATGAAATCACCCAGATGCGAATCTTCATCATCACCGATTGGTGTTTCCATGGAGATTGGCTCTTTGGCGATCTTCAGCACTTTACGGATCTTGTCTTCCGGCATCAGCATGCGTTCAGCCAGCTCTTCCGGCGTCGGCTCGCGACCCATCTCCTGCAGCATCTGGCGGGAAATACGGTTGAGCTTGTTGATGGTCTCAATCATATGCACCGGAATACGGATGGTGCGCGCCTGATCCGCGATAGAGCGGGTAATTGCCTGACGGATCCACCAGGTCGCATAGGTGGAGAACTTGTAACCACGACGGTATTCAAACTTATCTACCGCTTTCATCAGACCGATGTTGCCTTCCTGAATCAGATCCAGGAACTGCAGACCGCGGTTGGTGTATTTCTTGGCGATAGAGATAACCAGACGTAAGTTTGCTTCAACCATCTCTTTCTTCGCACGACGGGCTTTCGCTTCACCGATGGACATACGACGGTTGATGTCTTTCACCTGCTCGATGGTCAGGCCGGTCTCTTCTTCAATTTGCTGCAGCTTCTGCAGACCGCGATGCACGTCTTCTTTCACGTCGTGCAGTTTTTCAGACCACGGTTTGTTCATCGCGATAGCCGCGTTGAACCAGGTTTCGCTGGTTTCGTTGCCGGTGAAGAGGGTGATGAAGTTCTTCTTCGGCATTTTGCACTGCTCAACGCACAGCTTCATGATGATGCGTTCCTGGGTACGTACGCGATCCATCATCACGCGCATGCTGTTCACCAGGTAGTCGAACTGTTTTGGCACCAGGCGGAACTGTTTGAAGACTTCAGACAGTTTCAGGATCTCTTCCTGGGCAGCAGCGTGACTGCGACCTTTGGCTTTGATGGTGTCACGCGTCACTTCGTACTGAGTACGCAGCTCGGCGAACTTCTCACGCGCCAGTTCCGGGTCGATGCTGTTGTCATCATCGGCGCTGTCGTCGTCGCTCTCTTCTTCATCTTCGTCTTCGTCGTCATCCATCTCTTCCTGAGACAGTTCAGAACCGACGTGAGTGGCGGTTGGGGCCATATCTTCTTCAGCGTTCGGGTCGACAAAACCGGTGATCAGATCGGACAGACGCGCTTCTTCCGCTTCAACACGATCGTACTGCTCCAGCAGATAGGTGATCGCTTCCGGGTACTCAGCAACAGAGCACTGAACCTGGTTGATCCCGTCTTCGATGCGTTTTGCGATGTCAATTTCGCCTTCGCGGGTCAACAGTTCAACGGTACCCATTTCGCGCATGTACATGCGGACCGGGTCAGTGGTACGCCCGATTTCAGATTCCACGCTGGACAGTACCTGTGCAGCAGCTTCTTCCGCATCTTCGTCAGTGTTGTTGGAGGTTTCAGCCAGCAACAGATCATCGGCATCCGGTGCTTCTTCCATCACCTGAATGCCCATGTCATTGATCATTTGGATGATGTCTTCGATTTGATCTGAATCGACGATATCTTCCGGCAGATGGTCATTGACCTCGGCATAGGTCAGATAGCCTTGCTCCTTACCACGTTGGACAAGAAGTTTCAGCTGTGACTGCGGGTTTTGCTCCATAAGACGGTATCCACACTTAATTCGTTTGATTGGTGTCGGCGATGGTTTGCCAACCTTTAAAGCGAGGGCGTACTTATATTTTTGCCGCTGCCTCTCAGTGCGGCTGCCGGGGGCTTCCCGATCGATATTCGGCACTTAAGCCGTTAAATACTTTTGTCTTTTTGCTTATTTCTTCGCCAGTTCCTGGTTTATCATCCAGAGCTCCCGGCGTTCTTCGCTGCTCAAACCGTGTGTGCGCTCGCGAGCAATCAACTCTTCCTGGCGCAGCTCGAGCATCGAATCAAACATATGGTTGAGTGAGTCGGTGAACGTTTTTTCTGCAATGTCCTTATCTGCTATATCGTCCCACATCGACAATTTTTCAAGGGTAGCGGCCTCTTTTGTGCCGCGATAATGTTCTAAAAGTTGTCCGGTGGTCAGACCTGGCTGAGACAAACATGTGTTGACCAGTTCTGAAAATAAGCCAAGTCCGGGCAATTTTTCGTGGTTCAAACCCGCCAGCGATGGCACTTGCGGCGCAAGTTCGGGGTTTTGGACCAGTAACCCTATCAGTATACGCATGGTTGTGCGTTTTAGCTGAGGCGCGGGGCGAACCGTGCCGTTTTCAGCCTGTTTTGGCATTAAACGTTCAAGCTGGCTGTCATCCAGAATGCCGAGCTTGTTGCCTAACTCCTGACGCAGATAGATGCGCAGCGTTTCGCCGGGCACCTGGCTGATTAACGGCAGCGCCAGCGTGCTGAGCTGCGCGCGCCCGTCAGGGGTACTTAAATCAACCTGCGGCATCAGGCTGTTAAACAAGAACGTGGAGAGCGGCTGAGCCTGCTCCATCCGCGCTTCAAACGCCGCTTTGCCCTCTTTACGCACCAGCGTATCCGGGTCTTCACCGTCGGGCAGGAACATAAAGCGTAACTGCCGCCCGTCGGTCATATAAGGTAGCGCAGTTTCCAGCGCACGCCAGGCGGCATCGCGCCCTGCGCGGTCACCGTCGTAGCAGCAGATGACGTTGTTGGTCACCCGAAACAGCAGCTGAATATGATCGGCCGTGGTGGATGTGCCCAACGAGGCTACTGCGTAATTGATGTCATACTGCGCCAGCGCAACGACATCCATATACCCTTCGACGACGAGAAGGCGCGGAGGTTCCGCATTTGCCTGCTGCGCCTCATAAAGGCCGTAAAGCTGGCGGCCCTTATGGAAAATGTCGGTTTCCGGGGAGTTGAGGTACTTGGGCAGGGCATCACCCAACACGCGCCCACCAAACCCAATCACCCGGCCACGCTTGTCGCGGATCGGGAACATCACCCGTTCGCGGAAGCGGTCGTAGCTTCGTCCCTGGTCGTTGGTGACCAGCATGCCTGCGTCGATCAACGATTTACGATCTTCGCTATTGCCGCCAAAACGCTTTAACACGTTGTCCCAGCCGGGCGGGGCGTAACCAATAGCGAAACGCGCAATAACATCGTCGCTCAGTCCGCGCTTGTTCAGATACTGACGCGCAGGCTCAGCCGCAGAGTGCTTAAGAGACTGTTGGTAAAACGAATTCAGGCCATCCATCAGTTGATACAGCGTTTGACGCTGATGGCGCTCTATCTGGCTTGGTCCACTGCCCGCTTCATACGGCACTTCAAGGTTGTGCATCGCCGCCAGCTCTTCGACGGTTTCAACGAACTCGAGCTTGTCGTAGTTCATTAAAAAATCGACGGCATTACCGTGTGCGCCACAGCCGAAGCAATGGTAAAACTGCTTTTCACCGTTGACGGTGAAGGAGGGGGTTTTTTCGTTATGGAAAGGACAGCACGCATGGTAGTTCTTGCCCTGCTTTTTCAGCTTTACCCGCGCGTCGATAAGATCGACGATGTCGGTTCTTGCCAGCAGGTCATTGATGAAAACGCGTGGGATTCGTCCGGCCATATGCCCCAAAAGTTTTTAGCAACTCATAAACGAAAACAAGCCGCGCATTCCTTCCGGAAGCACGGCCTTACGACTATTACTCTGTCTGTCAATTGAGGACTGTCGCCCTCAACGGATTAGTACAGACGAGTACGGCGTGCGTTTTCGCGAGCCAGTTTCTTCGCGTGACGTTTCACTGCAGAAGCTTTAGCGCGCTTACGTTCAGTCGTTGGTTTTTCATAGAACTCACGACGACGAACTTCAGCCAGAACACCTGCTTTCTCGCATGAACGTTTGAAGCGACGCAGTGCTACGTCGAACGGCTCGTTTTCACGTACTTTAATTACCGGCATGTAACTCTCACCTTTGATAAATTCGGTTTGCCGCTGGCATCAACGCCAGCTTATTTCAAAATGGTGCGGAATTTTACTGCAAATGCTGCTGCTTTGTAAAGCACCGACGCGTTTTTGAAAGGGACTTTTATAAGGGGGAAGAGTATACACGAGCGGATGTCCTGGGGCGAACAAAGTTTTACATCAACCCGCCCAGGCTCTACACTGCGCGGTACTGAAACGAGGTAAAACAAGTCATGCGTGTACTGGGTATTGAAACATCCTGCGATGAAACCGGCATCGCCATTTACGACGACGAAAAAGGGCTTCTTGCCAACCAACTGTATAGTCAGGTGAAATTGCATGCTGACTACGGCGGCGTCGTGCCTGAACTGGCCTCTCGTGACCACGTACGTAAAACGGTTCCCCTGATTCAGGCGGCACTGAAAGAGGCCGGCTTGAACTCAACTGATATTGATGCCGTCGCCTACACGGCAGGCCCGGGTCTGGTCGGCGCGCTGCTGGTCGGTGCGACGGTGGGCCGTTCCCTGGCCTTCGCGTGGGATGTTCCGGCCATTCCGGTTCACCATATGGAAGGGCATCTTCTGGCACCGATGCTGGAAGAGAATCCGCCCGAATTCCCGTTTGTGGCGCTGCTGGTCTCTGGCGGCCATACCCAGCTGATTAGCGTGACGGGTATTGGCAAGTATGAGCTGCTGGGCGAGTCGATTGATGACGCCGCCGGAGAAGCCTTCGACAAAACCGCTAAGCTGCTGGGTCTGGATTACCCGGGCGGCCCGATGCTCTCGAAAATGGCGTCGCAGGGCACGGAAGGGCGTTTTGTCTTCCCGCGTCCAATGACCGACCGTCCGGGGCTGGATTTCAGCTTCTCCGGCCTGAAAACCTTTGCCGCCAATACCATCCGCAATAACGATGACAGCGAGCAGACCCGTGCGGACATCGCTCGCGCATTCGAAGATGCGGTGGTCGATACGCTGATGATCAAGTGTAAACGCGCGCTGGATCAGACCGGCTTTAAGCGCCTGGTGATGGCGGGTGGCGTCAGCGCTAACCGTACGCTGCGTGCGAAGCTGGCGGAGATGATGCAAAAGCGTCGCGGGGAAGTGTTTTATGCGCGCCCGGAATTCTGTACCGATAACGGGGCGATGATCGCCTACGCCGGGATGGTGCGCCTGAACGCTGGCGCAACGGCGGATCTGAGCGTCTCTGTACGCCCACGCTGGCCGCTGGCGGAGCTGCCGGAAGCTTGACCGACGCTCCCGTCTTAGCGGCGGGAGACGTTTACATCCCGATCTCAAACATCTGGTTCTTGATGATCAAAGAGTAAAGCTGGCAGTCGTTTTGTACGTCCAGCTTTTCCATCGCCCGGACCTTATGTGCGCTGACCGTTTTGATGCTTAAATGCATAAACTGTGCAATCTCCTTCAAATTTAACCCCTTACATATCAGGCGTAGCACGTCAATTTCCCGCGGAGAGAGTTTCTCCACGTCCGTCTTTTCATGACGGAAAAGCATATTCACCAGCTGGTTTTCGATATAAATCTCGCCTTTCAGGACCGTGGTAATCGCCTGGCTTAAGGTTTTCTCGTTGATATCACGTGATAAGTACGCTCTGACTCCTTCCTTTAGCGCCTGACGGATAAGCGTGGCGTTTGCATAAGGCGAGAGCAGGATAATATTAAGCGCAGGATAGGTCTGTTTAAGCCATCTCAAGAGCTTCAGCCCGTCCATTCCCCCGAGCGGAGGGCGGCTGAGGCTGGTTGTCAGCGAATAGCCAAGAATAGCGATATCCGGATTATGCTGGCCAAGAAGCGACTGAAGTTCAGCGGAGGCCGCTGCCTCACCGATCAGAACGCACCTCTGATCCATGCCAACGGCGGGTAACGAGAGGGACTGCATCATGGAGGATAAGCCGCGTCGAATTAACGAGGATTCTTCAGCGATAACGATTTTAATGTCCATAATGATGCGTCGTATTAACCCTTTCATGAAATGGCGGGGCCAACGGCGGTTGGAGCACCTCGCAAGATATAATGTTATTAAAATTCATTTTGCGGTAAAGTCGCAGCAGCAACGAGAATATTTTTAACGCCGACGGCTCTTGATTATTTCATAATGATTAAGCTTTACGTTTTTTGTATCTAAGTGTATCGTTGCATTGCGAAATATAAATTTACGCAGTATGGAATTTTCTTAATTATTTAGAGAAAACTCTGTTCATCAGAGTAGGCCACTCTTATTCTTCGCGGTCCGTGTGTCAGTGATACTGAAAAAGGAAAAATTTCAATTCACACAGGAACCGTGATTATCATGAAAAAAAGCGCTTTATCTCTTTTTATTTGTGCAGCAATTTCATTCTCTGCTGCGGCTGAAACTCTGGTGCAAAATGAATTTGCACAGGATAATGCCACCTACACCGCAATTGTGCTCAAGCTAAAACCGACGACAGGTCTGTTAAAAGCCACAAACAATAAAATTACCTTGAGCGACGCTTCCCTGACAACAACAAATATGTTCCGTCCGACCAACTTGCGTAGTTCTACTCAATCCTCTGAATTGACGGAGCTTAATAAACGCTATGGTTTTGACCGTTATCTGCGCATTGAGTTACCGAAAGATAAAAGTCAGGATAAAACATATATTAACCATATTATCACCGAGCTTGAACAAAATCAGAACGTAGAGTTTGTGTACCCGGAAGCCGAGCCGGTATCGCTGGATGACACGGCCCTTACGCCACAGTTAAAGTCCTCACTGAATGATAATTTAACGTCTGCTGCCGTTCCGGATTTCCGCAATAAGCAGGATTATCTCAAAGCACCGGATGTTAAGCGCACCGGTTATTATATGGGGGGCGTCAACCGTGACAGTGTTGATCGCTATGCAGGCAGTGCGGGTGAAGGGGTAACGATTATTTCGGCGGAGATTGATGCCTGGAATACCAGCCATGCCAACTTACCGCCGATGAGCCTCAGCTCTGGCAAGACGACGTATGTTGCAAGCCATGATCACGACACCGCTTCAGTGGGGATTATGGCGGCGAAAGATATGGGCACCGGTATTCGCGGTTTAGCCTGGAAAAGCCGGATGGGGTATGCGGCCTCCGCGAGTAATAACCTCTATAATTTAATCCCCCAGCTAAAAGCGGGTGATGTGGTGCAGATCGGGATACAAGTTGCGGGGGGTTATCCATCGGGTTGTCAGAAGGATTGCTGGGTCGCAATGGAATCCCAGACCGCCTATTACGATATTATTAAGGCGCTGACCGACAAAGGTGTTCACGTTATTGAGGCAGCAGGTAACGGGAATATCAATATGGACAGCCCAGGGTTCCGGGGGGAGTATGACGTGAATGTCCGGGACTCCGGGGCTATTCTGGCGGGTGCGTTTTGTGCGAAAGACGGTAAAAAAGCGTCGTTCAGCTCCTATGGCTCGCGCATTACCAGTTCTGCCTGGGGCTGCTGGGATGTGGTGACCACCGGTTATGGCGATCTGTATAAAAACGCTGGCGTTAACGATTCCTATACCGCGACTTTTGCCGGAACCTCTTCCGCGAACCCGATTATTGCGGGTGTGGTAGCAAGCCTGTCAGGCATCGCCAAAGCCAACGGTATTACCGTGACACCGCGTCAGATGCGTCAGATTCTGGCGGAGACCGGTACGCCGCTGGCGAACGGGGATTCGGCAAAAGTGGGGACACAGCCTGACATGGAGCGCGCGGTAGCCCGTATTATGGCGCTGAAAGACGGTAACACCCCTGTCGCTCCGGCCCCAACCGCTGCGGCAGGCGCGGATTACACCATGGTCTCCCCGACCACGGGCGTGAGCACCTACCCGCTGGATGGCAGCAAGAGCCTGAATGCCAAATCCTATAACTGGAGCGTGACAAAAGGGGCGGAAACTTTCTCGCTGGAGGCGAACCTGAACGGCACGCTGGTGAAGAGCGTGGATAGCGCGCATGCCTATGCCGTTATTCCTGCCAACAGCGAAGGAGAAGCGGTCTTCACGCTGACCACAACCGGCGCGGATGGCCGGACCGCGACGGACAGCATGACCATTAAGGTCACTAAGCCGGCGGTACCCGCGAAAGACGACACCCCGGAAAAAGATGACACGCCGGTAAAACCTGCCGCACCGGCCTATAACGCCAAAATCGCTTACCCGACCAAATGCACCAAAGTCTCTTACAACGGTAAAATTTGGTTCAACCAGTGGTATGTCAACCCGGGTCAGGAAACCCCGGGAACCGGCGGCCAGTGGGGCGCGTGGCGCGAGCAGGGTTCTTCCAGTAACAGCTGTAAATAACCCTCACGGCCTGGCATTGCGCCAGGCCTTTTTTCAGATCCGCAGCATCCCTTTCTCTTCCAGAAACGCAATAATCGTTGCCAGACCGTCACCCGCTTTCAGGTTGGTAAAGGTCCACGGACGCTCGCCGCGCATGCGGTTAGTGTCGCGCGCCATCACCTCCAGCGAGGCACCCACGTACGGCGCGAGATCGGTTTTGTTGATCACCAGAAAATCGGATTTGGTGATCCCCGGCCCGCCCTTGCGCGGGATCTTCTCCCCTTCGGCGACGTCGATAACGTAGATCGTCAGATCCGCCAGCTCCGGGCTGAAGGTGGCGCTCAGGTTATCGCCGCCGCTTTCGACGAAGATCAGATCCAGATTGCCGAACTTCTCGCTGAGCGCTTCCACTGCGGCCAGGTTCATCGAGGCATCTTCGCGAATGGCGGTGTGCGGACAGCCGCCCGTCTCTACGCCCACAATGCGCTCCGGCTCAAGCGCGCCCGCTTCGGTCAGAATGCGTTGATCCTCTTTGGTGTAGATATCGTTCGTCACTACCGCCAGATGATACGTGTCGCGCATCGCCTTGCAGAGCGCTTCCAGCAGCGCGGTTTTGCCCGAACCGACCGGGCCGCCCACGCCAACGCGCAGGGGATGTTTGTAATCAGCCATGTTGCATCCTCAGGAACGGAATAACCGTGAATATTGTGTTTCGTGGCGGGCAGAGGCGATGGCGGAAAGCGGCGTCGCCGCGCCCAGTGCCTCATCGTCACGTAAAAATGCCTGTTCAAACCCGGCGGCAAAATGGTCGCTGAGTTCAATAATCAGCTGTTGTGCGGCCTGTTGCCCAAACGGTACCAGCTTGACGCCAGCCATTACCGCGCTCTCAATCCAGCTGTAGCCCAGACTCAGGGCCAGCTCGTGCGCGCTAATACCCCAACGCACGCCAAGCCACGCCATGCCGCTGAGCTGGCTTTGCATAAACAGCGGCTGCCAGAGGGGCGGGCAGTCCGGCTCCCAGCTTTTGATGAGCCGCGTAAAGGCGGCGCCGCGATTGCGTTCTTCTTCCCGCAGTTCACGGGTTTCCCGGCAGGCGAGCAGGTATGACGTCCAGCGTTTTGCTGCCGCCAGATCGCCCTCTTCACAGGCCCGGTAGAGCCGGGCAAATAGCGGCAGGTCGACGCAGAAAAAGCTCTGCTCCATCTGCAGGGTTTGCCAGTTTTTGAACGCCTCTGCGTCGGTAACCCAGCCTGTCTCGACGGCCCACTCCAGCCCCTGCGACCAGGTAAACGACCCGACCGGCAGGCTGCTACTGGAGAGCTGCATCAGACGCAGCCGTTGGCGGGCGAGTTCCATCAGCTCATCAGCGCCAGCAGGGCAGAGACGATAAGCCCACCGCCAAAGGTTTTACGCAGTCCGTCGTGACGGCGCAGCAGTAACCCGGCGGCGAAGCTGGCGCACAGCACCGTGGAGCTGGCCAGCATAAAGCCGCTGGTGAAGAGCCAGAAGCTGTGGCCGGACATCTCCACCCCGTGCGCCCAGCCGTGGAACATCGCCAGGGCAGGCACCGCCAGCAACAGACGATTTTCAGTTTTAAACATCATCACGCCGCAGACGCCCAGCGAGGCGATAATCAGCATCTCCATGCCGCTAAAGCCGCCGAGCAGGCTGCCCGCAATGGCACCGACAAGCATCATCCCGAGGGTGGCAAAAGGCAGCAGCAGCTTGCGGCCGCTCAGCGCGGAGAGCACGCCCGCACCGGCGAGCATCAGCAGGTGATCAAGTCCGGTCAGCGGGTGGAAAAAACCAGCATGGAAGCTGTCGGCACCGTGTCCCGGATGTGCCAGTGCAGGCAGGGAAAAGGCCAGCAGTAACAGGGGTAAATACTTACGCATGATTAATCCTTAATGTGAATGAGCGTGAGAGTGGCTATGGCTGTGGGCCTCGCTGGTGTAGGCCCCCGCTTCAGGTTCAAACGGCAGGCTGGCGAAGGTGACCGCCAGCCCAAACTGGCGCAGCATGTCGTCGAGGACGTGATCGTGGTGATAGCGCAACTCGCCGGGCATGATTTGCAGCGGCACGTGGCGGTTGCCCAGGTGATAGCAGGCGCGGGCGAGGAGGAACGGATCGTCGCAGCGCACCACGGAGACGGACTCCGGGGCGGCAATCACTTCGATGACTTCGCTGCCGTCTTCGTTACAGAGCAGGTCGCCGCCGCGCAACAGTACACCGCGCGGCAGCATGAGCCCGGCTTCGCGGCCGTCGTTCAGCGCCACGCGGGCGCGGCTTTTCACCCGCACGTCAATCGGCAGCGTGACGCTGGCGGTAATCGGATGCGCATGGTCCAGGCGTTGGGTTAAATAGATCATCATCACTCCTCAAAACAGAAAATAGCGTTGCGCCATCGGCAGAACGTCAGCCGGTTCGCTGGTTATCAGTTCGCCGTCGACGCGCACTTCATAGGTTTGCGAATCGACGGTGATATTTGGCTGCAGGCCGTTGTGGATCATGTCGGCCTTTTTCACCGTGCGGCAGCCTTTGACCACCGCCGTGGCGCTCTGCAGGTTGAGCTGTTGCGCTATCCCCTGCGCGGCCGCAGCCTGCGAGACAAACGTCAGCCGGGTGGCGTGACGTGCGGCACCCAGTGCGCCAAACATCGGACGATAATGGACCGGTTGCGGCGTGGGAATCGAGGCGTTGATATCGCCCATCGGAGCGCAGGCGATCATCCCACCCTTGACGATGGTGGCGGGTTTCACGCCAAAGAACGCCGGGGACCAGACCACTAAATCCGCCAGCTTGCCCGCTTCGATGGAGCCCACTTCATGGGCGATACCGTGCGTCAGCGCCGGGTTAATGGTGTATTTGGCGATGTAGCGCTTCACGCGAAAGTTGTCGTTATCGCCAGTCTCTTCCGGCAGTGCGCCGCGCTGCACCTTCATGCGGTGCGCCACCTGCCAGGTGCGGAGAATCACTTCGCCCACGCGGCCCATCGCCTGGGAATCAGAGGAGGTCAGCGAGAATGCGCCGATATCGTGCAGCACATCTTCCGCAGCGATGGTTTCCCGGCGAATACGCGATTCGGCAAAAGCCACATCCTCGGCGATATCCGGGTCGAGGTGATGGCAGACCATCAGCATATCGAGATGTTCATCGATGGTATTGACCGTATAGGGCAGGGTCGGGTTGGTGGAGGAGGGCAGAATATTCGGGTGCGCACAGGCGGTAATAATATCCGGCGCGTGGCCGCCACCGGCCCCTTCCGTGTGGAAGGTATGGATGGTGCGCCCGCCGATGGCCGCCAGCGTGTCTTCGACGAAACCGGATTCGTTCAGCGTGTCGCTGTGCAGCGCCACCTGAATATCCATCTCTTCCGCCACTTCCAGCGAGCAGTTGATGGCCGCAGGCGTCGCGCCCCAGTCTTCGTGGATCTTAAGCCCGATGGCCCCGGCGGCTATCTGCTCGCGCAGGGCATCCGGGTTAGAACCGTTGCCTTTACCCAGCAGGCCGATATTCACTGGCAGGGTATCGGCAGCCTGCAGCATGCGGGCGATATACCACGGCCCCGGCGTGCAGGTGGTGGCGTTGGTCCCTGCCGCGGGACCTGTACCGCCGCCGATCATCGTCGTGACGCCGGAAACCAGCGCCTCTTCGGCCTGCTGTGGGCAGATCCAGTGGATATGAGTGTCGATCCCGCCAGCGGTGACGATCTTTCCTTCGGCGGCGATCGCTTCCGTGGCGGCACCGATCGGGATCGTCACCCCGGGCTGAATGTCCGGGTTACCGGCTTTGCCAACGGCAAAGATCCGCCCGTTCTTCACGCCGATATCCGCTTTCACGATCCCCCAGTGATCGACAATCAACGCGTTAGTCAGCACCAGATCCACGCAGTCATCCGCGGTCATCTGCCCCTGGCCCATACCGTCGCGGATCACTTTCCCGCCGCCGAATTTGACCTCTTCGCCGTAGACGGTGAGATCGTTTTCGACTTCGATCCACAGCTCGCTGTCGGCTAAACGCACTTTATCGCCGGTGGTGGGGCCGAACATATCGGCATAAGCCTGGCGCGAAATCTCAGCCATTTTTCACTTCTCCCATCACGTCACCCCGGAAACCGAAAATGCGCTGCGCCCCGGTGACCTTCACCAGCGTCACTTCGCGCTTCTGGCCGGGTTCGAACCGCACCGCGGTGCCTGCCGGGATATTCAGTCGAAAGCCCCGGGTGGCTTCCCGGTCAAATTTCAGCGCCGGATTCACCTCGTAAAAGTGATAGTGCGACCCTACCTGGATAGGTCGGTCGCCGTGGTTTTCGACGATGATATGCCGGGTTTCTCGCCCGACGTTGAGGGCAATATTGCCGGACTGGATCTGGTATTCGCCTGGGATCATCACGCGCTCCTTACACGATCGGGTTATGCACGGTGACGAGTTTTGACCCGTCCGGGAAGGTGGCTTCCACCTGAATATCCGGGATCATCTCCGGTACGCCTTCCATCACCTGATCACGCGTCAGGACGTGACGGCCCGCTTCCATCAGCGAGGCGACGGTTTCGCCATCGCGCGCGCCTTCCATAATGAAGGCGCTGATCAGCGCGACCGATTCCGGGTAATTGAGCTTTACCCCGCGCGCAAGGCGGCGTTCGGCAACCAGCGCGGCGGTGAACAGCAACAGCTTGTCTTTTTCTCTGGGGGTCAGTTCCATAACGTTTCTCTTATGTCTGCCAGATACGCGGCGAACAGGCGGTTTTGGTGGTGAGAAGCGGGCGAAGCGACTGCCAGATATCGCGCATCACCCGCTGGCAAATCAGGTTGTCATGGGAGAGAAAACGCACCGACAGCAGATCGTCAGTGAGCGTCGCCCCGGCAAAGGTATTCAGTGGTGCGAGCAGCTCACGCGCCGTGTCGAGGTGCGTGTCTCCGGCCGGATAGAACAGCAGCGTGCCGAGCCACGGCTGCCCGGCAACAGGGGTAAGATCGCCGTCGCTGATATGCTGACGCTCAATCAGACGTGGCTCGTCATCCACCCAGACCTCAAGGCGGCTCTCCAGCGTGCCGTGGCTGAAGGTCTCGCCGATCACCGGGCGACCCAGACAGTACAGCTCCCACGCCAGCAGTGTGCTGGAGGCCTTCAGGTGGAAGACGGAGCGCAGCGCGGCATTGGCGCCGGGAAAGATAATGGTGTCCTGCGGCAGCCACTCCAGCGTGGACGCCTCATTGAGATAAAAGTGCTGGTTAAGGCGGGCCTGTGGGCCGCTGCTGCGATAGAACTTACTGGCGCCGGGCATGGTGATAAGCGCGTGGCTATTGGCGTCCAGACTTACGGTAATATCCAGCCTGTCACCACCCACCACACCGCCCGGCGGGTGCAGCAGATAAAGGTGGCAGGTTTCCCCTTCGGGGTAGAACGGACGCTGTACCGTGAGCGGCCCGACGTGGTGCGCGGCATGGAGGAGGGTTTTCTCAGGCGTGTGGCAAAACCGCAGGTCAAGCGAGGCCTGCCAGCCTTTGTACGAACTATCAGTGACCTGAGTTGCTAACATGGTGCTTCCATTCGCGCGCCCGGGAGATACGTTTCAGTATGCCCTGGCGGAAATGAAGGCTGTCATATGAGTCGCTTATGGATAAGACTTTGTCGTTCCCGGCGCGCGCAGGCGCGGCGCTGCCGGGATAAATGAGGGGCGCTGCGCTTTATTCAGGATCTTTTTTCTTTCGCTTGAGCTTCGTCCAGATTTTGGTCTCCTGACGTCGCCACAGACGCTGAATATTATCGTGATGACGCAGCAGGATAAGGCAGGAGAGCATCGACACCGGGAAGGTGAACTGGGGTTTAAACCACCAGACATAGAATGGGGCGATCAGCGCGCTGACGATGGCGCCCAGCGACGAATAGCCGCTCAGAAGAATAGTCAGCAGCCAGGTGCCTGCCATTACGCCGGTGAGATCCCAGCCGATGGGCGCGATGGCACCAAAGGCCGTCGCGACGCCTTTGCCACCTTTAAAACCGAAGAATACGGGCCAGATGTGGCCGACACAGGCGGCAATGGCAATAAGCCCCAGCCAGAACGGGGTCACGCCCAGCGCATACGCGCCCCAGACGGGTAACATCCCTTTCAGAACGTCAAAAATCAAAACCGCTACGGCTGCTCCCTTGCCGCCAATTCGTAGTACATTGGTCGCTCCCGGATTCCCGGAGCCACTTTCGCGCGGGTCAGGTAACCCGGCAATGCGGCAGACCAGAATGGCGCTGGAGATTGAGCCGCAAAGGTAGGCGAGGAGAATCATTCCAGGCGCGATTGCACTCATAACGCTGTTCCGTTTTGAAAATGTATCTGTATTCTCAGCATCTGTGGATAATACGCATAATTCACCGGAAGTGGTATCCGGTTTAGCCAAAAAGCAGGCAGGTCGTGATGGATATTGTATTTATAGAGCAACTTTCGGTAATCACCACTATTGGTGTTTACGACTGGGAACAGACCATCGAGCAGAAGCTGGTGTTCGATATCGAAATGGGCTGGGATAACCGCAAGTCGGCAAAAAGTGACGACGTGAATGACTGTCTGAGCTATGCCGACATCAGTGAAACAGTCATCGCCCACGTTGAAGGGCAGCGTTTTGCGCTGGTGGAGCGCGTGGCAGAAGAGGTGGCAGAGTTACTGCTGACCAAATTCAACTCGCCGTGGGTGCGCATTAAGCTGAGTAAGCCGGGCGCGGTGGCGCGTGCCGCCAATGTGGGGGTCATCATCGAGCGTGGCACAAATCTGAAAGGAAAGATTTAACGTCATAATAGCTAAACCATTTTAGGTTATATCGGTCTTAAAGCTGTATCTTTCACGGTAGCTGTTGGGGCGACCGTTTTTTTTATATTTTTTTAGGGGTTTATAGATGAGCGATATGCACTCGCTGCTGGTGGCGGCAATTCTGGGTGTGGTCGAAGGATTGACGGAGTTTTTGCCGGTTTCCAGTACGGGCCATATGATTATTGTTGGCCACCTGCTGGGTTTTGAAGGCGATACCGCAAAGACGTTCGAGGTGGTCATTCAGTTGGGGTCCATTCTGGCTGTGGTCGTGATGTTCTGGCGTCGTCTGTTTGGGCTGATCGGCATCCACTTCGGGCGTTTGCCACAGCGTGAAGGAGAGAGCAAGGGCCGCCTGACGCTGATTCATATCCTGCTCGGGATGATCCCGGCTGTGGTGCTGGGGCTGGTTTTCCACGACACCATCAAATCGCTGTTTAACCCGATTAACGTGATGTACGCGCTGGTGGTCGGTGGTTTCCTGCTGATTGCGGCGGAAGTGCTGAAGCCAAAAACGCCGCGCGCAGAAGGTCTGGACGATATGACGTATCGCCAGGCCTTTATCATTGGCTGCTTCCAGTGTCTGGCGCTGTGGCCGGGCTTCTCCCGTTCAGGAGCAACGATTTCCGGCGGGATGCTGATGGGTGTAAGCCGTTACGCGGCATCTGAGTTCTCGTTCCTGCTGGCGGTGCCGATGATGATGGGCGCCACCGCGCTGGACCTCTACAAAAGCATTGGTTTTCTCACCACGGGCGATATTCCGATGTTCGCCGTGGGCTTTATCACCGCCTTTATCGTGGCGCTGATTGCCATTAAAACCTTCCTGCAACTGATTAAGCGTATCTCGTTTATCCCGTTCGCGATCTACCGCTTTATCGTCGCGGCTGCGGTTTACGTGGTCTTCTTCTGACCGACTGCCCTCAGTCTTTTGGCTGAGGGCAATGCTTTTCCTTCCACTCTGATACCGCCTGAATCCGCCGTTTCGTCAGCTCTTCGCGAATTTCCGGGCCTTTAAATCCTGCTTCGACGACCTCTTTGGTTGGCACGGCTTTGGCCACCTCCCACGCGGCGCGCAGCAAACGCCCCTGCGGATAGTCGCACGCTTCGAACCCGGTGCGCCCGCGCACGTCAGCCTCGCTGGTGAGCGCGATCTGCTCGACGCGCTGGGGTTTACGCCAGGCGTCGATGTTATCGAACAGCTTAACGATGGTGGCCGGTTTCAGGATCGGGAAGGTGTGGATAAGGTCGTGGAATTCAGCCACCAGTTTCGCCAGATCGCGGATCTCGTTCGGCACCCGCAGGCGCTGGCACAGCCCCTCGACCAGCTTCACCCCAGCCGGGCCGTGCCCGTGGTGACGAGGCCAGAACTCTTTTGGCGTTAAGCCTTTGCCGAGATCGTGGCACAGCGTTGAGAAGCGCACGTCCACCTCCGGGCTGAGCATGGCCGCCATACTGAGCGTCATCAGGGTGTGCACACCAGTGTCGATTTCCGGGTGCCATTTCGCCGGGGCGGGTACACCAAACAACGCGTCTATCTCCGGGAACAGCACCTTCAGGGCGCCGCAGTCGCGCAGCACCTGGAAAAAGACCTGTGGATTGCGGGTGGTGAGGGCGTTCTCCGTCTCTTTCCAGACGCGTTCTGGCGTCAGGTGTTCAAGCTCACCCGCCTCGGTCATGGCGGTCATCAGCGCCATCGTCTCATCGGCAATACGGAAACTGAGATGGGCGTAACGTGCGGCAAAGCGCGCCACGCGCAGCACCCGGAGCGGATCTTCCGAAAACGCCGGGGAGATGTGACGTAAAAGACGGTTGCGCAGATCGTCCTGGCCGCCATAAGCATCAACGATCTGGCCGTTCTCGTCCTGCGCCAGCGCGTTGATGGTGAGATCGCGACGCAGGAGATCCTGCTCCAGCGTGACGTCGGGCGCGGCATAGCAAGTGAAGCCAGTATAGCCGGAACCGGATTTACGCTCCGTACGCGCCAGGGCGTACTCTTCCCGGCTTTGCGGATGGAGGAACACGGGAAAATCGCGGCCTACCTGCTGGTAGCCCGCGTTAAGCATCTCTTCGGGGGTGGCGCCTACCACCACCCAGTCTTTATCTTTGACCGGCAGACCTAACAACGCATCACGTACCGCACCACCGACCAGATAACTCTTCACGCCCTACACTCCCGTTTTCTCTTTTGGCAAGATAATACGTAAGTCTGGCAGAGAAGACGAATTAGTTCATCCAGCGGTCTTTACGTTTACGGCTTGGGATCAGGTGTGGCAGAACAAGACCCAGCACCAGGCCGACGCCCAACACGCCACCGCCATACATAAACCACTGCATGATGATGGTGCGCTGTTTGTCATCGAGCTGCAGATTAGCGGCATTCACCTTCTTCTGCGCCACAATCAGCTCATTTTTCAGTTTCTGGTTCTCTTCTTTCAGACCGTTAATCACGCTGTCGCTCTGCGCGACTTTCTGCTGCATTTCAGCGGTGCGCTGGTTCCAGGTACCGTCAATGTTGTTCAGCTTGTCGGTGAGGGTTTTCACCTGGTTTTCCAGATCCGGCACGCGGGTGCGCAGGCTTGGCACGGTACTCAGCTCTTTCAGGGGGATCCAGGAGGTACGGCCGGAACTGTCGCGAACCTGACCATAATTGGTCTCGGTGTTGGTCTGTAACAGGGTGACTTCCTCGCCGGCATTTACCGTACCCACGAGGCGATAATTATCTCCGGGGCCGCTACGTACCCAGGTGTTCAGTTCGTCAGAAACGTAACGCTTTTCTTCAGCGTGGACCGCAGTCGCGGCGCTAAAAGCGAGTAAAGTAAGTCCAATCAGGCGTAATTTAAGCATATCAGTCGTTATTTTCATAAATAGTGGAACGATAGTAGTGGCATCAGTGTCTCTACGCAAAGGATTCGTCATCAATCAGAATCATCTGTGTCCCGATCGCCGCCGCTGCAAACTTTTTACGCCCGTCAAATTGGTCATTGCGTGGCAATTTGGCGCAAAATACTATGTACTGACAAACAAATGGCGAGGAAGTTCGCCTTCATCGACGCGTCTGTGACGCACGCAAAAGTACAAGGCTATGGCACAAGAGATCGAATTAAAGTTTATCGTCGAAAAAGACAGCGTTGACGCGCTCCGCCAGCATCTGCAAACGCTGTCCGGCGAACACCATGAACCCGTACAGCTGCTCAATATCTATTACGAAACGCCGGACAACTGGCTGCGTCGTCATGATATGGGCTTGCGCATCCGCGGCGCGAACGGGCGCTACGAGATGACGATGAAAATCGCCGGTCGCGTTGTGGGCGGTTTGCATCAGCGCCCCGAATACAATATCGACATCAATCAGCCAGAACTTGAGCTGGAACGTTTTCCGGCAGAAGTGTGGCCAAATGGCGAATTGCCATCCACCCTGGCAGCTGAGGTGCAGCCGCTGTTCAGCACCGATTTCTGGCGCGAGAAATGGCTGGTAACGGAAGGCAAAAGCCGCATTGAAATCGCCCTTGATTTGGGCGAGGTGAAAGCGGGGGAATACCAGGAGCCAATTTGCGAACTGGAGCTTGAACTGCTGGAAGGCGAGACGAACGATGTGCTGAAGCTGGCGCGTAAGCTAGTGAGTCAGTCAGGCTTGCGTCAGGGCAGCCTCAGCAAAGCCGCCCGCGGATATCATCTGGCCGCCGGGAATGCGCCACGGGCGCTGAAAGAGACCCCTGTGTTACGCGTAGCCCCAAAAGCCAGCGTTGAGCAGGGCATGGAGGCGGCTCTGGAGCTGGCGCTTTCGCAGTGGCAGTACCACGAAGAGCTCTGGGTGCGTAATGTGAAAAACGCAAAAGCCCACGTCCTGGCCGCCATCGGTCTGGTTCGTCATACTCTGATGCTGTTTGGCGGCATCGTGCCTCGCAAAGCAAGTGCTCACTTACGCGATCTGCTGACGCAAACTGAAACGCTGATGCTCTCTGATGTGTCTGCGCAAACGGCGATCTACAGCCCGCAAACCGCGGCCGCCAAACTGGCGCTGACCGAGTTTCTGGTGACGCGCGGCTGGCGCACTTTCCTGGACGCGAAAGCCCAGACAAAAATCGCAGAAAACTTTAAACGTTTCGCGGATATCCACCTCTCCCGCCATGCCGCAGAGCTGAAAACCACCTTTGCTTATCCGCTGGGTGACCAGTACGGCGACCAGCTGATCCGTCTGACGCGCAACATCGACTGCATGCTACTGCTGTCGGGTGCCTATGATGACGTCAAAACGCAGGCGTGGCTGGAAAACTGGCAGGGGCTGAAACATGCCATCGAAACCCGTCAGCATATTGAGATTGAGCATTTCCGCAACGAGGCCATTTCGCAGGAGCCATTCTGGCTGCACAGCGGAAAACGTTAATTCTGGCAAGGAACCCCTATAATGCCGCTTTCTTCGCAGTTACAGCAGCAGTGGCAGACCGTTTGCGAACGTCTGCCTGAGTCATTACCGGCGTCATCGTTAAGCGAGCAGGCAAAGTGCGTGCTCACGTTCAGTGATTTTGTGCAGGAAAGTATTACTGCTAACCCGGACTGGCTGGTGGAGCTTGAAAACGCCCCGCCGCAGGCTGACGAGTGGCGGCATTATGCAGGCTGGCTGCAAAGCGCGCTGGCTGAGGTGGCGGATGAAGCCACGCTGATGCGCGTTTTGCGCCAGTTTCGCCGCCGGGTGATGGTGCGCATAGCCTGGGCGCAGTCGCTTGAGCTGGTCAGTGAAGAGAGCACGCTCCAGCAGTTGAGCGAGCTGGCGCAGACGCTGATTGTCGCTGCGCGAGACTGGCTCTACGCCGCCTGCTGTAAAGAGTGGGGCACGCCGTGCAGCGAGGAAGGGGTTCCTCAGCCGCTGTTGATTCTGGGGATGGGTAAGCTGGGCGGCTGCGAGCTGAACTTCTCCTCCGATATCGACCTGATTTTTGCCTGGCCGGAGAACGGCTCCACGCGCGGAGGCCGTCGTGAACTGGACAATGCCCAGTTCTTCACCCGTCTTGGCCAGCGTCTGATCAAGGCGCTGGATCAGCCGACGCAGGACGGTTTTGTCTATCGCGTGGATATGCGTCTGCGTCCGTTTGGCGACAGCGGCCCGCTGGTGCTGAGCTTTGCGGCGCTGGAAGATTACTACCAGGAGCAGGGGCGCGACTGGGAGCGTTACGCGATGGTCAAAGCGCGGATCATGGGTGACAGCGACGACGCTTACGCCAACGAGCTACGCGCCATGCTGCGCCCGTTTGTGTTCCGTCGCTATATCGACTTCAGCGTGATCCAGTCCCTGCGTAACATGAAAGGGATGATCGCCCGTGAGGTACGCCGTCGTGGGCTGAAAGATAACATTAAGCTCGGCGCGGGTGGCATTCGTGAAATCGAGTTTATTGTCCAGGTCTTCCAGCTTATCCGCGGTGGTCGCGAGCCGTCGCTGCAATCCCGCTCGTTGCTCCCGACGCTGTCAGCGATTGAGCAACTCCATCTCCTGCCAGAGGGGGACGCGCAAACCCTGCGTGAGGCATACCTGTTCCTGCGTCGTCTGGAAAACCTGCTGCAAAGCATCAATGACGAGCAAACCCAGACCCTGCCGGGGGATGACCTGAACCGGGCGCGTCTGGCGTGGGGCATGCGCGTGGACGACTGGGCCGCACTGACCGAACGGCTGGAGGCGCATATGGCAGGCGTGCGCCGTATCTTTAACGAGCTGATTGGCGATGATGAAAGCGAATCGCAGGACGATACGCTCTCTGAACACTGGCGTGAACTGTGGCAGGATGCCCTGCAGGAAGATGACACTACGCCCGTGCTGGCGCACCTGAGCGACGACGATCGCCATCGGGTGGTGGCGCTGATCGCCGATTTCCGCCTTGAACTCAACAAGCGTGCCATTGGTCCGCGTGGTCGCCAGGTGCTGGATCACCTGATGCCGCACCTGCTGAGCGATGTCTGTTCCCGTGCCGACGCCCCGGTGCCGCTTTCCCGCATGATGCCGCTGTTGAGCGGCATTATTACGCGTACCACCTATCTTGAACTGCTGAGCGAATTCCCGGGGGCGCTGAAGCACCTGATCACGCTCTGCGCGGCGTCACCGATGGTGGCCAACAAGCTGGCGCGTTACCCGCTGCTGCTGGATGAACTGCTCGATCCCAATACCCTCTATCAGCCGACGGCGACCGATGCCTACCGCGATGAGTTGCGCCAGTATCTGCTACGCGTGCCGGAAGAAGATGAAGAGCAGCAGTTGGAAGCGCTGCGCCAGTTCAAACAGGCCCAGATGCTGCGCGTCGCGGCGGCGGATATTGCCGAAACGCTGCCGGTGATGAAAGTGAGCGATCACTTAACCTGGCTTGCGGAAGCGATCATCGATGCGGTGGTGCACCAGGCGTGGATCCAGATGGTGGCGCGTTACGGCCAGCCGAAGCATCTTGCTGAACGAGAAGGCCGCGGTTTTGCCGTGGTGGGCTACGGTAAGCTCGGCGGGTGGGAGCTGGGATACAGCTCCGATCTGGATTTAATCTTCCTGCACGACTGTCCGGCCGACGTGATGACCGACGGCGAGCGAGAAATTGACGGGCGCCAGTTCTATCTGCGTCTGGCCCAGCGCATTATGCACCTGTTCAGCACCCGCACGTCATCGGGCATTCTGTACGAAGTGGATGCCCGTCTGCGTCCGTCCGGCGCGGCTGGTATGCTGGTGACCTCAACGGAATCCTTCGCCGATTATCAGAAAAACGAAGCCTGGACGTGGGAGCATCAGGCGCTGGTGCGCGCCCGCGTGGTGTATGGCGATCCGCAGTTAAAAACGCAGTTTGATGCCATTCGTAAAGCGGTGATGACCACCCCGCGTGAAGGCAGTAAGTTGCAGACCGAAGTGCGCGAAATGCGTGAAAAGATGCGCGCGCATTTGGGCAATAAACACCGCGATCGGTTTGATATTAAAGCCGATGAGGGTGGCATTACCGACATTGAGTTTATCACCCAGTATCTGGTGCTCCTGCACGCGCATGACAAGCCGAAGCTGACCCGCTGGTCGGATAATGTGCGCATTCTGGAGCTGCTTGCGCAAAACGACATCATGGATGAGCAGGAGGCGCAGGCCTTAACCCGCGCCTACACCACGCTGCGCGATGAGTTGCACCACCTCGCCTTGCAGGAACAGCCGGGCCACGTGGCGCTCGACTGCTTTACCCGTGAACGCGACCAGGTGAAAGCGAGCTGGCAGAAGTGGCTGGTGGAACCGTGCGTAACAAAACAAGTGTGATATCATCGCGCGCAAATTGTGAATCTTTCTGGAGTCAGGAATGAAAGTAACACTGCCAGAGTTTGAACGTGCTGGAGTTATGGTTGTCGGCGATGTAATGCTTGATCGCTACTGGTATGGGCCGACCAGCCGTATCTCCCCGGAAGCACCGGTACCGGTCGTTAAGGTCGATACCATTGAAGAGCGTCCTGGCGGCGCGGCAAACGTGGCGATGAACATTGCTTCTCTGGGCGCGCATTCGCGTCTGGTGGGCCTCACCGGTATCGACGATGCGGCGCGCGCGCTGAGCAAGTCGCTGGCGGACGTGAACGTGAAGTGCGATTTCGTTTCTGTTCCGACGCACCCGACCATTACCAAGCTGCGCGTGTTGTCGCGTAACCAGCAGCTGATCCGCCTCGACTTTGAAGAAGGGTTTGAGGGTGTGGATCCTGAGCCGCTGCACGAGCGCATTAATCAGGCGCTGGGCAATATCGGCGCGCTGGTACTGTCTGATTACGCCAAAGGGGCACTGGCAAGCGTACAACAGATGATCCAGCTGGCGCGTAAAGCCAATGTGCCGGTACTGATCGATCCGAAAGGCACCGACTTTGAGCGCTATCGCGGCGCAACGCTGCTGACGCCTAATCTCTCTGAGTTTGAAGCGGTGGCGGGCAAGTGCAAGTCGGAAGCGGAGATCGTCGAGCGCGGCATGAAGATCATCGCTGACTTCGAGCTGTCTGCACTGCTGGTGACCCGCTCCGAGCAGGGAATGACGCTGCTGCAGCCGGGCAAGGCGCCGCTGCATATGCCAACCCAGGCGCAGGAAGTCTATGACGTGACCGGTGCCGGTGATACGGTGATTGGCGTACTGGCGGCAACGCTGGCAGCGGGTAATTCCCTCGAAGAAGCGTGCTACTTTGCGAACGCCGCGGCGGGCGTGGTTGTCGGTAAACTTGGGACCTCTACCGTTTCGCCAATTGAACTGGAAAACGCCGTGCGCGGCCGCGCCGATACCGGTTTTGGCGTCATGACGGAAGAAGAGCTGAAAGTGGCCGTTGCCGCCGCGCGTAAACGCGGTGAGAAAGTGGTGATGACCAACGGCGTATTCGACATTCTGCACGCGGGCCATGTCTCTTATCTGGCGAATGCACGCAAGCTGGGCGATCGTCTGATTGTGGCGGTGAACAGCGATGCCTCGACCAAACGTCTGAAGGGCGAAACGCGTCCAGTGAATCCGCTGGAGCAGCGTATGATTGTGCTCGGCGCGCTGGAAGCAGTGGACTGGGTTGTGCCGTTTGAAGAAGACACGCCTCAGCGCCTGATTGCCGGCATTCTGCCTGACCTGCTGGTGAAAGGCGGCGATTACAAACCGGAGCAAATCGCGGGCAGCGAAGAGGTCTGGGCCAACGGCGGTGAAGTGATGGTGCTCAACTTTGAGGACGGGTGTTCAACCACCAACATCATCAAAAAGATCCAGAAAGACAGTCAGTAAAAAACGGGCCAGTTGGCCCGTTATTTCACCCTCTCCCCGTGGGAGAGGGCTGGGGTGAGGGCATCAGGCCGCACTTAGGCCTGGTCATCCACCGGCGGTATCGCTGGTGCCGGCTTCACTTCTTCCGGGGTATTGCGGTTTTCCAGCTCGGTAAGACGCTGTTCCAGCAGCGCCAGCTTTTCACGGGTGCGCAGCAGAACCTGTGTCTGCACGTCAAACTCTTCGCGGCTCACTAAATCAAGGCGAACCAACTGCGCCTGCAGCGTCTGGCGGATTTTCTTCTCAACGTCATCACCAAATTCACGAATGCCTTTTGGCATGGACTCATGAACCTGACGCGCAATTTGCTCAATTTTCTTCGGGTCAATCATAGTGGCTTCCCTTGATAAGACGGTGTTGATGAACATTGTAGCGCGTCATGCTCCAGGATAAAGCAGATTTGTTTGAAGCTTATGCATTGCCCAGGTTAATCAATAGCGTTATAGTTATCTCGCTTATTCTCAGGGCGGGGCGAAATTCCCCACCGGCGGTAAATCAGCGTCATGCTGAAAGCCCGCGAGCGCTTTGGGTGAACTCTCAAAGGTCAGCAGATCCGGTGTAATTCCGGGGCCGACGGTTAAAGTCCGGATGGGAGAGAGTAACGATCCAGTCGGGCATGGGCCCGCTCACGTTATCTTTTTGCCGCTTATACGGCGCTCCTAAGACTGCCCTGATTCTGGTAACCATAATGTTAATGAGGTTTTTTTACCATGAATCAGACGCTACTTTCCTCTTTTGGCACTTCAACTCAACGTGTTGAACATGCACTGGATGCCCTGCGCGAAGGCCGCGGCGTGATGGTGCTTGACGATGAAAACCGTGAAAACGAAGGCGACATGATTTTCGCCGCCGAAAACATGACCGTTGAGCAGATGGCACTGACCATCCGTCACGGCAGCGGCATCGTATGCCTGTGTATTACCGAAGACCGCCGTAAGCAGCTCGAGCTGCCGATGATGGTCGAAAACAACACCAGCGCCTTTGGTACCGGCTTTACCGTGACCATCGAAGCCGCGCATGGAGTGACTACCGGTGTCTCCGCGGCTGACCGTCTGACTACCGTCCGTGCAGCAATTGCCGATGACGCCAAGCCATCCGACCTGCACCGTCCTGGCCACGTCTTCCCGCTGCGTGCGCAGGCGGGCGGTGTGCTGACCCGTGGTGGCCACACTGAAGCGACCATCGATCTGGTGACGCTGGCAGGCTTCAAACCTGCAGGCGTACTGTGTGAACTGACCAACGATGACGGCACCATGGCGCGCGCACCAGAGTGCATTACCTTTGCACGCCTGCACAACATGCCGGTCGTGACAATTGAAGATCTGATCGAGTACCGTCAGGCGCACGAGCGCAAAGCCAGCTGAACGGTGCACGAATGAAAAAGCCGGGGAAACCCGGCTTTTTTGTCTCTAGTGGTAGTTAATTTTAAACAGCACGACCGTTTCAAAAGGGCCAGAATCGATACCCTTTCCCTCTGCACGTGAAAGCTCAGCGGTGTACGTGGTCTCGAAATGCAGCACCGAACCGGTAAAATCAGCGTACTCGTCATACTGATTGAAGGTGTAGGGCTGTGTGCCGTTAAGAATGCGCAGCTTCAGGCCATTACCAATCAGCAACGCCGTATCACTGGCCGTCAGCTCGCTATCGGTATAGAACGACGAGTCAATCTTAAATCCGTCTGAACACTGCGCATCCTGTACTTTACTGGTTTTAACCGAGAACGTTCGCGTACGCGTGCCCTGATTGACGATGTCACGTGCGCTGAAGGTGCCAAAGTCGATCTCCTGATTCTCAGGGTAAATACTGAACGTCGCTCCGCAGTCCAGTACCCTGATGTTTTCCAGCCCGTTAATGTGGTATTTGAGGTTTTTGGCATCAGGAAGCGCATTTACGCCGCCTTTGCCGTCAAACTGCACGACGATGTAATCACCAAGCGTGCTGACGTAGCCCTGAGGCGGTATCGCTTTGAGCTTAACGTACAGCCTGAAGCGTGCCGCAAAGGTTCGTGAGGTATGTACATCCCACGCATTCCCCGAACAGATGTATTTCTCCCAGCCCATCGCTTTTAGCTGTTCGGCCGTGTATTTGCTCAGGCTGTTGTTGTCCAGACACTGACGGGTATCCACGCCGTAGGTTTGCCCGATGGCATCGTAATCCGCACCCTCGTAGGTAACACCGAGCTCGTAGTAAGGATCCGACACCGACGGATAAGGGTTCACCCAGGCGAAGACGTCTTCGTTCTCATGGTTTGACGCGGTATTTCTGTCGCAATACACGGGGATTTTGATATCGCTGGATTCCCAAATCTTTTGCCCAACTTTTGCTGTGCTGGGGATTGAGAATTCTGACACCGTTTTGGTTTGCTCCACCGGACCATTTTGTGTGCCAAGGTAGCAGTTCAGCGCCAGCGCCTGCTTAAGGGGACACATCACCAGCATTAAAAGGAAAAGCTTAGCGAGATGTCGCATTTTGCCCTGCCTTGCGCGGCGTTAGCGTGCATGGTGCTGACCCGGTACAGGTTAAATTGACCTTGCGTAGCGCACCATAATCATCAATATAACCTATGCTGTAGCCCGTTCCTTCTGTTTCACTCAGCGTCAGCGTACTGGTCGCAAACGGGCTAATCATCAGGCTGTCGAAGCCTGGCATCATGGTTTTTCCGTTATTGCTCAGCCACGCCAGCGTAATGAAATAGGGCGTTGGGTTTTTCAGGCGCATGGTTTTGCCCGACAGCGTCACCGACAGCTGCATTTCCGTCTCTTCACCTGATTTTTTACGAATGCTTTCCGGCCGCCAGAACAACTTTATGCGGCTCTGCATTGCCACCTGCATGACGCTGCGCTCCTCTTTCAGGCTCCCGCTTTTGGGCGGCACTTCACGCAGATTGAAATAAAACAGCGTTTCCCGATCCTCCGGCAGCTGTTGCGTCGCGGCCTGTTTCACGATCCGCACCTGTGACGAGGCGCCGGGTTCAATGCGCTGTATAGGCGGCAGGACCATAAAATGGGTGTCCTCTTTGCGCCCGTCCCGATCCTCCACCCAGGCGAGGGCAAGGTAGGGAAGCGATTTGCTCTGGTTTTCAATGGTCAGGCTGCTGGCTTTATCGCTTTCGGCAAAGACGATGCGCGTCCTGTCCAGGTTAATTGCCGCCTGCGAGACACCGGAGCCACAAAACAGGAGTGCTGCTAAATAAACGTATGATTTCATAGTGATAAGTTACTGGCAGGGCAGCATCAGCTGCGTGGTGTTGTCGAGAGAGGCTGGCAGGGAGAAATGACACTGCTGATCGTCTCCCCAGGTGACGATAAAGTGCTGTTCAGCTTTTACCGCCCCCAGCCAGATGTGTCCGTCCTGGGCGATAATGCCCACCTCTTTGCCTGAATCCTGCTCACGCACCTGGGCGCCGAGAGGCGGCGTGCCGCTGGCGGTACGCACGATCCCGGCAACATCCTGACCCTGACGGGAGGCAATCAGCCGATAACCGATTGCACCCTCGGTCCAGGTGGAGCGAATGACGTGGTTATCGACATCGACACCCTCTGGCAGGTTATTCAGATTGACCTGTACGCTGGCGGGCATATAGCTCGAAAAGGCGGGCAGGACGCCAATACCAAACATGTTGGTGGCATCGCGGGACATATTCAGCGGTATATTGCCGATCCCTTCCGTGCTGACCATCACACGCGGTTCGTTGCCGTAGCTCCGGCGATGAAGCGACGCCCCGTGGGCGGTTGCCGTAAACGAGCCGTTCCAGCTCGCGCTGATGGAACGGTAGTCATGGGCCTTGTAGCTTCCGGAAAGGTTCAGATCTCCCGTCCCGGCATAGTGCTGATAATTCGCGCTGACTTGCGCCCCGGCGTCAGTTTTTTCGCTCTCGGTACCAGCGGATATCCCCCAGGTATTGTTACTGTCTGAAGAGTCATACCAGGAGAGCGTTTGACGCGTCGTGTCGCTGTTTCTCAGATCGTAATTGAGGCGATGATCCGGATCGAGGGGGATGCTTAAAGAGAAGTAAACCTGCGTATCATCGCCTTGATCCTGATAATGTGTTTTGCTCCATGAGGCCGTCACGCCAAGATTTTTCCAGCGACCAAGGTCGAAGTTGTATCCTGCCGTGAGTGTGCCGGTGGTGGAGGGGGCTCTGTCCCACCAGGTCTGGCGCAGCAGACCAAGGTAAAGGTTTAGCGACAGGGCGGGGATGTACTGGCTGGCAGTGATGCTTAGCGTCTGTTTTTCCGTTTCCGCGTGATCCCGGTCTTTTTCAAGAAAGCGGGCATAGCTGAGAAAGCGGCTGTCGGAGTAGCGGTAGCTGGCAAGCGTGAGCTGACTCCCGGTGGTATCGAAACGCTTGCTGTAGTTGATGCGGTAACTGTATCCCGTCTGCTTTGCTTCCCCCTCGTGCTGGCTGCTGGCCTGGGTGACATCAAATGACAGCGCGCCCAGCATATCCATGTTCTGCCCGATACCACCCGCCAGCGCGCGGTAATCATTACCGCTGTTCAGGATCCCACCGTACAGGGAGGTTCGGGACAGTACGCCCCAGGAGAATTCGCTGCTTAAAAAGGCCTCGCTTTCGACATGATGCGAGCTGTCCTGACGGGGTTTACCGCCCGCCAGCTTATAGCGAACCTGGCCTTTTCGCGTCAGGAAAGGCACAGAGGCAGCAGAAACCTGAAAGGTGCTGGTATGACCGTCTTCTTCGGCGACGGTGACGTCCAACGTTCCCTGTACGGACTGGTTTATATCCTGGATGACGAAAGGGCCCGGTGGGACTTTGGTTTGATAGATAATTCTGTCTGCCTGGCTGACGGTCACGGTGGCATTCGTCTGAGCAATACCAGAAATTTGTGGCGCGTAGCCGCGCAGAGACCAGGGAAGCATACGCTCGTCGCTGATAAGTGAGGCTCCGGTGTAGGAAAATCCGTCGAAAATATCCGACTGAAAATCTGACTCACCCAGCGTGAACTTTGAGCCAAGTGCAGGCAGAGGGCGAAAAAGGTAGGCGCGAGAAAGGCGGCCGTCGCTCTGCGACCTCCCTTCCGTACGGTTAAGGGCGTACTGATAATCTCCCCGCAGTCGCCAGGCGCCCAGGTTGGCGCCAGCGGTCCCGTAGGTATTGACGTTATCGCTGCTTGACCCCTCATCTGGCTGATAGCGGCTGGCAAACAGATTGTAATCCAGCAGCACGCCTGAGACACCGTTGTCCCAGGTCGCGGGCGGCGTCCAGTTGGTGGAACGGTACTGTAGCCAGGCCTGAGGTAGGGTGACTTCCAGCGTTTGCGTCGCCTGAATAAACTCGAAACGAACCTGCGGCAGCGGGGAAAAGTCGACACAGCCCGCGTTAACCGTCAGCATGCTGCGGTATTTATCGTCCAGACCAAAAGTGTCCGCCAGATCGGACGGAATGCAGACTTCCGTTGTATCGTCTTTTATATACCAGGCTAACTGCCAGCCGCTAGCGAGTGACGTATTATTAATTGCAACGTTAACGAAATAATGACCCGGCGCAACGTGGTTCTTATCTTTGAACTGGGATAAATCAACATTGCCGCGCTGATCTTTATCAATAGCGTTAATATTAAATTCAACGGCGGCCAGTGGAAGAGGCGTAAGAAAGCCAGCAATGATGATCGAAAATGCACTGTATTTCATCATTCAGCTCTCAAATAAAATTACGGCAATGGCTGGCAAATATATTGCCAGCCGAAATATAATTAACGGTATGGGCTTATTTATACAACAGGACGTAATTCGCGGTAGATTCGACCTGGCCTGCCGTTGCTGTTTTACCATCGACCACTTCCATCTGCGCTTTGAAGTGCAGCGTCTGGGTCGCTGAACCCGCAGAAAGATCGACAGTTTGAGCCGTACCAAGTGTGATAGGGGACTCTGCATTATCCAGCAGACGAACGCCCACGTTCTGCGCGCCGCCCGCATAGGTATTGCTCATCAGGCTGGTATCGGTTGCGTCGGTAGCGGTGCTGCTGAAGGTTACGTCCACTTTGGTGACGGGTGTTGCGGTTTCATCTGCAGCGTCAAGCTGGCAGTTTTCCAGGTTGATATCAACCGGTACCGCCGTGGATTTTTTATTCACATTCATCACCGCCGTGGTGAACTGGCCAAGTTCAATCTCTTTATCAATACTGTCTGGTGCAATATTGCATGGTGCGTCAATAATAACGCCCTTAAAGGTGATTTTACCGGAGCCCTGATCGCTTGCCAGTGCATTGCCAGAGATAAAAGAGCCTAAAGCAACCGCCAAAAGTGTTTTTGAAATATTTCGCATGAAATATCCTTGTTATGAATAATAATTAAGAGATATTGATGTTTGAGGCGGTTGTATTCTAAAACTAATTGTAACAATACGTGATTAAAAAATAATTAAAGACTCTTTAAGTATGCGTTTATTAATTATTGAAGTGAATGGCTTACGTAGAAAAAAGAGGGCGAGGGGCTAAATAAGCAGACCAAAAGAAGATGCTGGTCTGCTTTTTGATCAATTATTGATAATTTATTTTGACAATAATGTCTTTACTGAATGGTCCAGGAATAACGGCTTCACCAGGTTTACGGGTTAGCTCCGCCGTATAGTCATGCGTCAGCGTCGTCTCCGTATCATCAGGGTGATAGGTTGCAAAAGGAAGATACTGGTTGTACGTCACGTCGCCATTGGTTTTATCAATGAGACGCATGAGTAAACCATTTCCCATGTCCAGATGCGTATTATCGTAGAGCGTATCGGTGGTGTAAAAGCTGGTCGTCACGTCAAATTGTTCTGAACAGCCAGCAGTGGCATCCCGGATTGTCGAAATGCTAAACGGTGAGGTGACGGCGTTGGCGTTGACTGCGCTCTCCGTAAACTGGCCAAAATTCACAATCTGATTTTCAGGGTAGATCCGGATATCCACACCGCAGTCCAGGAAGTGAATATTTGACAGCCCGGTAATGTCGTAATGCAGGTTTTTTGCTTTCGAAAGCGTGTTGATTCCGCCTGAACCGTCAAACGTCAGTACGGTGACGGAGGGAAAGGTATAGTCAAACTGCTCTTTTGGTATCGCTTTTAGCTTCACGTAGAGACGAAAACGCACGGTAAACGTGACGTTTTTCTGAATTGTGACGCCATTGCAGGCTGCTTCTTGATACTGTTTCCATTTGTCATCCTGCTTATCAAGGCAGGCTCCCGTATCAATTTTGATATCGGGGATGTCATAGTCAATACCGTTATAGGTTACGCCAAACGCCAGATAAGGGTTGTTAGTCATCAGGCTATCGGTGTTATGAAAACTGTCCAGGATATAGGCATAAACGTTTTCACTCCAGGGATCCTGCGAGACAGGTTTTGTACTGTCGCGGGTGGCGTTATCGCAATATACCGTCACCAGCAAATCGCCGCTTTCCCAAATTTTTTGTCCGGCTGGGGCGTTGGCTGGGACCGTGAACGTCGGGAGCGTTGTTGTGACCAGACTTTTGCCGCCTTTTGAATCTTTGTAACAGTCCATCGACCATGCGGAGGATGAGAACAAACATAAAAGGGCAATCACCGCGAGATATATTTTTTTCATCATTATCCCTTATTCACCGGTTTGCTCTGGCAGGCAGGCTGCACCGCGTTACAACTCACCTTAAACATTTCCAGACCGCCATAATCGCTGATATAGCCGACCTGAAATTCAGCGGGCAGCTTAGCCAGTGACTGGCTGGCCTGACCAAACGGCTCAATCATTACGCTCTCTGCGCCCGGCAATAAGGTTTTACCGTTCAGTCCGATATAGCCCACGGTGATGTAATAGGGGCTGCTGTTTTTAAACTGCAGCGTACCCGAGGCGCGGGATATAACCACCTTATCCAGCGGAACAAACTGGCCCTCCTTCAGCTCAATGGCTTTTGGCCGCCAGAACAGTTTAAGCCGGCTTTGCATGGCAATTTGCATCACGTTCTTCTGCTCGGCTTTAGGGGGGATTTCCCGCATGTTGTAATAAAACAGCGACTCTCGATCGGCTGGAAGTCGGCTGAGGTTTTGCTGCGCCATCAGGCGAACCTGCGCCTGTTCTTCAGGCTCGATACGCAACAATGGCGGAACAGGAGAGATAAACTCGCGCGTTTTTTTACCCTCTTTATCCTCAATCCACGACTGAGCCAGATAAGGATCGGTTTTACTCTGGTTTATCAGTCTGACCGACACGCTTTTTGCGGAGGCGTTGAAAATGATGCGTGTTCTGTCGGGCGATACGGTGGCCCAGGCAAAGCTGCACGTGCCAAGGAAACAGATAAGTCCTTTTGAAATCATCGTGATGTTCATTTTATTCATCCTGAATTAATGCACTGTTTTACAAGGTAAAAATATAGCGTCACCGTTAAGATTACTTTGGTTCGGCGGCGTGATTTCACACGCTTTGTCAGACCAGGTGAGACGTAACGTACTGTTTTCCTGAATCCCGCTGAGATAAACGAACCCTTCTTCGGCAACCAGACCGACCTCTTTACCCGTAGCGCTGTCGACGATACTGACGCCCAAAGGAGGGAACTGACCGTTTTCCTGTCGAATAATGCCGACAATCTGGTAGCCCGTGGTGGCGTTCAGCTTGCTGTAACCAATGGCACCTTCCGTCAGCGTGGTGCGAATAACGGAGGTTGCTATATCCACGCCATCAGGCAGCGTGTTGCTGTTAACGCGCACCGTGGAGGTGGTGTAGTTGCTGAGTGAGGGGACGACAGCAATACCAAATGCGTTAGTGCGCGTGCGCGAACTGTTGACCTCAATTCCGTCAACGCCATCGGCATCGATCATCATGCGGGCGTTATTGGCCGGGCTGTAATCATGCAGGGCTACGCCATGTCGCGTGGCGGTGATCGAGCCGTTCCAGCCCGCGCTGATCGAACGGTATTGATTGGGCTGAACGCTTCCTGAAAGATTGAGGCGTCCGTAAGGAGAATAGTGCTGGTATCCGCCGCGCAATGATGGTTCGCCTTCGCGCAAATCGTCTTCCGTCGTAGAGGCCGAGAGATTCCACGTATTGTTGCGATCGGAGGCGTCATAGTAAGAAGCCATATGAGACGCGCTGTCGCCGCCCGATCGCTGGTAGCTGTACATAATGCTACGACTTTGCTCCAGCGGGAGGGTGAAGGCGAAATAGACCTGGTTTTCGTCGCTGTCATCCCAGCGCACGCGGCTTAGCGCCAGCGATGCGGATAAACCTCTTAAGTTGCCGATATCAAAATTGCGGCTCAGCGAAAAGGAGTAGTTTGTGTTGCTGCTGTTGTCCCAGTAGGTGTTACGGGTGACGTTGAGATAGGTATTTAATGCCAGCGAATCAAGGTACTGGTTGAAGGAGATAACGTAACTCTCTTTTTCGTTTGTCGTTGAGGTATCTCCGTCCCGGGAGGCGAGATATTCACTCATTGAGACATATTCTTTATCCGAGAATCGATAACCTGCGAAGGTGATCTGGCTGCCGGTCGCCTCAAAACGTTTTGCGTAGTTGGCACGATAGCTATACCCACGCTGTGTCTCATTTTTTCCCTGATGGAGCGTGGCCTCGGCGCCCGTCACATCAAAAGAGATCGAGCCGAACGAATCCAGGTTGAAGCCGATACCGGTGGTCATGGCCTGATAATCATCAGCCGTCAGCAGGGTGCCGCCATACAGTGACACATTACTCAGCCAGCCCCACGAGAGTTCACCTGTCCAGAAAAGCGGGTTATTGATGTCGTTATGGCCCGTAGCGGTGGGCTTACCGATGGATGTTTTATAGCGCACCTGGCCTTTTCGGGTCAGGAAGGGAATTGAGGATGAACCCACCTGGAAGGTGGTTTTGCGCCCATCTTCCTCTTCGACCACTACGTCCAGCTGTCCCTGGTAGGTTTCACCCAGGTCTGAAATGGTGAACGGCCCCGGCGCGACGGTTGTTTGATAAAGAACGCGGCCAGACTGGGAGACGGTCACTTTGGCATTGGTCTGCGCGATGCCGTTAATTTGTGGTGCATAACCCTGTAAATCAGGCGGCAGCATACTTTCATCACTTTCCAGTGAGGCACCGGTAAAGTGGAAGGTATCAAAAATATCTGAGCTTAAATCATATTGCCCCAGCGTCATTTTTGATGACAGCGAAGGGATAGGGCGGTAGAGATAGGTCCGTGCCAGACTGCTGTCGCTGCCTGTAGACTCACCGTGACGAAAGTTTTGGTTATATTGATAATCTGAACGCAGACGCCACGCGCCGAGGTTAAACCCGAGCGTGCCGTAGGCGCTGATATTCTGGCTGTCGTCGCCCCCGTGGGGATCGTACTGGCTGCCATAGAGATTATAATCAAGTAAAACACCCGCAATGCCTTCATCCCAATATTCCGGCGGCGTCCAGTTCTTCGCCTGATATTTCATCCATGCCTGGGGAACGGTGACGGAAAGCACCATCGTCCCTTTATTAAGGGAAAAGCCCAGCTCCGGAACAGCCGAAAGATCAAGGCAACGTCCGCCCTGAGAATAATGGAGCCGCGAAATAAAATCGGTGCTTAGTCCGAAAGCGGATAACTGCCCGGCATTCACACAAATTTGCGAACCGCTTTCGTTTTCCGTTGCGATCCACTCCATTGTTGCGGATTGAGGCAACGTGTTTTTATTGACCTGAATGCGGACGAGATAGCTACCCGGCGCGATGTGGCCTTTTTTCTCAAACTGGGAAATATCAATATTACTTCGGTCTTCAACGTCAATCATATCTGTGTTGAATTCAACCGCGGAGACAGGCAACACGAATAAAGCTGAGTAAAGTGTGGCACTCAGCGAATACTTTATAAAAGCAGAGAGGCGGGAGAGTTGATGCGCTGAGTGTTTTAGCATAAATCCGTTTCGCTTTTAAAAAGAAGGCATAAAAGCCGATGAGTCCTTCATCGGCTACGTTTTCAGACGGCAATCAAATTACTTATATTCAAGGATATAGTTCGCCTGGGCCTGAACGTTACCCGGGGTAGCCTGGCTGCCAGATACCGGTTCCATTCGGGCTTTGAAGTTCAGTTCCTGATAGGCATTTGTGGTAGGGAATGACACTTCAATCGGCGTACCCAGCGTGACTTTATTGCTGCCGCTATCCAGCAAGCGAACGCCCACACCTGTTGCACCGCCGATGTTGCCATCAAGCGTGTTTTTCATCAGGCTGGTGTCGGTCGAATCGGTACTTGCGGAGGCAAAGGTGACCTTCACTTTGTCGATCGTGGTGGTGGTTTGTCCGGTGGTAGAAGAGAGAATGCAATCCTGCAGGTGGATATTCACGTCAACCGGCAGCGAGTTTTTACCGCTGTTCAGCACGCTATCCGCGACTTCTCCTAATTCAATCGTCTGATTTTCATCTCCCGGGGTGATAGAGCAAGGCGCACTGATAACTTCACCGGTGAACGTGATCTTCCCCGAGCCCTGGTTATCTGCTGCCATAGCAGTAAATGACAGACCAGAAAGCAATGCAGTTGTCGCAACTGCCAGAATAGTCTTGTTAAACATGAAGATATAATCCTTTATCTAAGAGTGGATGGCGCAATAATTTTAATGAATTAATATTGCAACACTTTTATTTCATTAAAGCGGTCGAAATATACCAGTCGCAATATGGTTCATCTCGTGAGTATTTCTAAATGGGGAATTTAGAGGCTATTAATAAATCATTTGAAATTATAAATGGGAAAAATGCTGTTGCTCTACAGCCAGAATGCTCGGTTTAAATAGTGATTGACATCAATCTTTTGAGTTTTTTTAAATACACGAAGCGGTAATTATTTTACGGGGAATAGTTATAAATAATATTTCTTAAGTGAATTCTATGGCGATTAGAAAGTATGGTGCCGGACTTTATATCATTAATACTGATAGTTGGCATTCACTGACATTAAAAGAAATTGCGCTCCCTCAAATAAGGAAGCGCAACCGTTCAGCCAATACCCGCCGTTTGTAACAACACCAGGCTTAATCCCATTACAGACATTCCGCACAACACCCCATAACTCGGATTATTGTTAGGATCGATCTCTTTCGCCAGCGGCATCAGTTCATCAACCGACAGCGCCACCATAATCCCCGCAACTGCGGCCATAATGGCGGCCATCACCACCGGTGAAACCAGGCTTCCCAGTATCAGCCACGCCAGTACGCCCCCGAGAATTTCTGCCATTCCCGATATCCCGGCCCAGAACACGGCGGTGCGTTTTGACCCCGTGGCGGCATAAACCGGCCCGGCAACGGCCAGCCCTTCAGGAATATTGTGTAAGGCCACCGCCAGGGCGATACCCAGACCCATCTCCAGATTGCTGCTGGCGGTGACATAGGTCGCGACACCCTCCGGGAAGTTGTGCAGGCTGATGCCGAGCGTCAGGAGGATGGCAGTACGTTTAATCTTTTGCGGCACCGGCGCGACGCTTTTTTGCATTAAATCCTGCGGATGTGCATGGGGCAGCATGCGGTCGAGGGCAAAATAGCCCAGCAGACCAAACACAAACATGCCATAACCCAGTACCGGAGACATGCCTTCTGTGCCCAGTGCGGCAGGCAGCATCTCCATCAGAGAGATAAGCAGCATAATGCCGGCAGCAAATCCCAGTGAAAAGGCCAGCACGCGGTTAGACGGCTTTTGACCAAGCACACCGAGGATCGCACCGATAAAGGTGGCGGCACCCGCCAGGATGGTCAGGATCAAGGGGACGGACATGCAATGCTCCTTGTGATAATGATTCTCATTAATACTAATAATTCACGTTGGCCAAAGCGAGAGGGGAACCTCTGTTTTACATATTCCTTACATTCAAATTTCCTGATGATGATCTTCACGCTTATCTGCGTTCATCTTCATCGTGTTAAGCGTAATGTAGCACCATCAAATTGACACCTTCTGTAAGGATATCACCATGACTTCTTCACGTATGCCAGCACTGTTTTTAGGCCACGGTAGCCCAATGAACGTTCTGGAAGACAATGTCTACACCCGCACATGGCGTCACCTGGGTGAGACGTTGCCGCGTCCGAAGGCGATTGTGGTGGTGTCTGCACACTGGTTCACCCGTGGCACTGGCGTAACCGCCATGGAGGCGCCAAAAACAATCCATGATTTTGGCGGTTTCCCGCAGACGTTGTACGACACGCATTATCCGGCCCCCGGCTCGCCCGAGCTGGCACAGAAGCTGGTGGATTTGCTGGCACCTGTCCCGGTCGCGCTGGATAAAGAGGCCTGGGGCTTTGACCACGGCTCATGGGGCGTGCTGATAAAAATGTACCCGGACGCCGACATCCCGATGGTGCAGTTGAGTATCGACAGCACTAAACCGGCAGCCTGGCACATGGAGATGGGTCGCAAGCTGGCTACGCTTCGTGATGAAGGCATTATGCTGGTGGCAAGCGGTAACGTGGTACACAACCTGCGCACGGCGCGCTGGCACGGTGAAAATACACCTTACCCATGGGCAACGTCCTTTAACGATTACGTCAAAGACAATCTGACCTGGCAAGGCCCGGTTGAGCAGCATCCGCTGGTGAACTATCTGGATCACGAAGGCGGTTCGCTCTCTAACCCAACGCCGGAACACTTCCTGCCGCTGCTGTACGTTCTTGGCGCGTGGGATGGCCAGGAACCGGTGACGATCCCGGTCGACGGTATTGAGATGGGGAGTTTGAGTATGCTGTCGGTGCAGGTGGGGTAATAAAAGCAAAGCGGCAACCTGCGGTTGCCGTTTTTAGTGTTTACACCCTCTCCCGTGGGAGAGGGCATCAGGCCGCACTCTACTCAACAAAAATATGCGGATAGAACCGTGACAGATCCTGCGTGATCAGCGCGCGATCTTCGCGGATGCCAATCCCGGCAGGCTGATCGTTGATGAGCCAGCTGCCAATCAGCGTATAGCTGTCGCCAAATTTCGGCAGCTGATAAAACGCCTGGACGATCATTCCTTCTTCGCCGTAAGGCCCTTCAACCGCTTCCAGCGTTTTACCGTTTTCGATAATGGAGACGTTTGCCCCCTCGCGGGAGAAGATTGGCTTCACGACATATTTTTCCATTTGCGGATAATCATCTTCCGCAAAGTATGCCGGCAGAAGGTTCGGGTGGTTCGGGAACATTTCCCACAGCATCGGCAGCAGGGCTTTGTTGGAGATGATGCTCTTCCATGCCGGTTCCAGCCAGCGCACGCCAGCGTCTTCCAGCTTGGTGGAGAACATCTCACGCAGCATATATTCCCACGGGTAGAGTTTGAACAGGTTGCTGATCACCTGATCCTGCAGGTCAGTAAACTGACCTTTCTCACCCAGACCGATATCTTCTATATAGAGAAACTCGGTGGCGACTTCCGCTTCGGCAGCACAATCCTGCAGATACTGAACCGTTCCACGATCTTCTTCCGTGTCACGGCAGCAGGCGAGATGCAGCAGGTTGAAACCGTGCTGTTCACGCAGCTCGGCGAAACGCTCAATCAACTTTTCCTGCAGGCTGTTGAACTGGTCGCTCTCTTCCGGCAGGTTTCCGGCGTTCATCTGGTCTTCCAGCCAGATCCACTGGAAAAAGGCCGCTTCATAAAGAGAGGTTGGCGTATCGGCGTTATTTTCCAGAAGCTTAGGTTCACCCACGCCATCCCACGCCAGATCAAGGCGAGAATAGAGCGAGGGCTGGCTGGTTTTCCACGACTGGCGCACAAAGCCCCAGGTGTGCTTCGGAATGCGGAATTTAGCCATCAGCTCGTCGCTGTCGATGACTTTCTCGACAACCTTCAGGCACATCTGATGGAGCTCTGCCGTCACCGCCTCCAGTTTTTCCACCTGGGCGAGCGTCAGTTTGTAATAAGCGTCTTCACACCAGTACGGCTCGCCATACATGGTGTGGAAGTTAAAACCGTATTCGGTCGCTTTTTCGCGCCAGTCCGGGCGCTCGGTGATACTGACTCGTTCCATGATCAGCCGCCCATTGAGCGAGTTGACGTACCCGTCGCGCTGCGCTGCATGCTGGTCTGTTTCGCCACAGATTCACCGAACCCGCCGCGGGTGATGGTGCTGGTGGTAGCCGGTTTCGGAGCCATCGCCGTTTTCGGTACGGTCACGGTGCGGCCAGGCGTTGCTGCGCCATAGCCTTTGCCGCTGGCATCGGTGTATTGGCCGTAGGCCGGGCTGGCCGGGTTTTTCGAGCTAAACAGCGGCTGCTGCTGGTAACCCGCACCGCCGCCCATCAGGCGGCCCATCATATAGCCGGCCATCAGTGGCATCCAGAAGCTGCCGCTGGACTGAGCCTGCGCCTGATTTTCTGGCGCCGTTCCCGCCTGAGCCGGTGTCTGTTGACACTGGCCTTCACCGAACTCTGCCACGCAGTCTTCGCGTGTGGCATATTTCGGTGCGGTACGTTCCGCTTCTTTCAGGGCGTTGTTATAGGCGGTCTTACATTCTGCCGCGTTACCGGTTGCGGCTGAGCAGTCCTCTGCGTTTTGATACAGAGAAACCGTTTCATCGCTTTTCTCACAGCCTGCCAGCATAAAGACAGCGGTAACCGCCAGCGCAACAGGGGTGAGGTGACGCGCGTTCCAGCTTTTGCGGAACGAAGCGTGATTTATGGATTTTGTCCGTTTCATATTTGTCTTCCAGGACCCAGTGGTTATAACGCTCAGGATAGAGGATGAGTGGTTGAAAATGAAGCGAAGAGGGTCGGAATCAGGGGGATCTTTACGTTGGCTTACGTTCGGATGTGATTCAGATACTCCCTCTCCCTGTGGGAGAGGGCTGGGGTGAGGGCATCAGGCCGCAGTGGGCCTGATGACACTCTTAGTTACGGAACGGATTGCTGCCGGTGTTGGTACGCGCAGCGGCTGGCTGTGCAGCAGGCGCGCTGCTGTTAGCGTTGAAGTTATCAACCGCAGCAACCTGCTCCGGGTTCTCCGGTGCCACGCTGTCCGGCGAGGTTGAGACCGGTTTACCCAGCGCATTGTTCAGCGCCAGCAGGTCCTGCTCGTTCAGCGTACCCAGCGCCTGCTTGATGTTCAGCTGGTTAATCAGGTACTGGTAACGTGCGCTGGAGAGCTGCTGTTTCGCGTTATACAGCGTGGTGGTCGCGTCCAGCACGTCAACAATGGTACGGGTACCGACGGAGTAACCAGCTTCCATTGCATCCAGGGAGCTTTGGGCAGACACAACGGCTTGTTTATACGCGTTGATGCTGCTGATCGAGGCGTTTACGTTGTTGAACGACGAACGCACGGTCTGCACCACGTTGCGGTGTGCGCTTTCCAGCTGCTCGCTTGCGCCAACAAAGTTGTACTGCGCCTGTTTCACCTGAGAATTCACCAAACCGCCCTGATACAGCGGCAGTGAGAAGCTCAGGCCGACTTTGTTCTGGCCCTGGTTGCTGTCGTCATACTGGGCGGTGTTGGTTTTAGAACCGCTGTAGCTGGTATCAGACACGCCGGTGGAGGCGCTCAGGCTCAGGGTTGGCAGGTGGCCATCCTGCGCCTGACGAATCTGCTCGCGGGCCAGGTCCTGGCTCAGACGCGCCTGCAGTAAGGTCAGGTTGCGGTTTTCCGCTTCTTTCAGCAGGGCATTCACCGCCTGCGGCTTATCGGTCTTGAAGTTATCTACGTTCAGGGAAGCCAGTTCTGGATAGTAATTACCGGTGACCTGACGCAGAGATTCCAGCGCGTTGTCGAGGTTGTTACGCGCGGTCACTTCGTTGGCCAGTACGCTGTCGTACTGTGAACGGGCGTTCTGCACGTCAGTGATGGCGACCAGGCCCACGTTGAAACGCTGGGTGGTTTGATCTAACTGACGGTAAATTGCCTGTTTCTGCGCTTCAGTATAGGAGAGCGAGTCAATCGCGCTCAGCACGTTGAAGTACGCAGTCGCCGTGTTCAGGATCAGCGTTTGCTGGTCGGTCTGATAGGTCACATCCTGGATACCCGCGCTCTTTTCCTGCAGGGTCAGTGCGCGCCATTTGGACATATCAAACAGCGTCTGTGTTAATTGCAGTGAGGCGCTGGTAGCATTGGAGTTAACGCCGTTAGCGTCGCGGAAACCGTTGCTGTAGGTATAATCTGCACCTAAACCTAACTGCGGCAGCAGTGGGCTACGCGCTTCGTTAATCTTTTCAAACGCAGCATCACGATCGGCCGCTGATTTACGTAAATCAGGGTTGCCCAGACGTGCCTGCTGGTAGACCTGTAACAGGTTTTCCGCCTGGCTCATTGCACTGAAGCCCGTCAGGCTCAGGCCGATAAGGATGGGGAGCAATTTCTTCATTTGCATTCCTTGTTGTGAAGCAGTATTAGCGCTGATCTAATTAAAAATAATTGCCGATTCTAACAGAATCATCCACACCAAAAGGTTGGCGTAATGTGCCATGTGGCGTTAATTTGCACCAATCTACCATATAGCCTTGCAAACGGCAGCCAAACAGCCTTGAAATTCATAATTTCATCACCATTGCTACCAGGACTCGACTCATGCAAAAACCAGATAAGTTGCCCGTGACATTCGCCAAAAACGATGTAGAAATTATTGCACGAGAAACGCTTTATAGCGGTTTTTTTTCAATGGAACTTTACCGTTTCAGGCATCGCCTGTTTAACGGAGAGATGAGCGGCGAAATCAGGCGCGAAATTTTTGAGCGCGGGCATGCAGCAGTCTTGCTACCCTTTGACCCAGTGCGTGATGAAGTCGTACTGGTTGAGCAGATTCGCATTGCGGCGTATGACGTCAGTGAAAGCCCGTGGTTGCTGGAGATGGTCGCCGGCATGATCGAAGAGGGCGAGTCGGTTGAAGACGTTGCCCGCCGCGAGGCGCTGGAAGAGGCGGGGCTGATCGTCGGTCGCACAAAACCGGTGCTCAGCTATCTGGCCAGTCCGGGAGGGACCAGCGAGCGCTTGTCCATCATGGTGGGCGAAGTGGACGCCACGACCGCGGATGGGATCCACGGTCTGGCAGATGAAAACGAAGATATTCGGGTTCATGTGGTGAGTCGGGAGCAGGCTTACCAGTGGGTAGAAGAGGGGAAAATCGACAACGCAGCGTCTGTCATCGCCCTGCAATGGCTGCAACTGCATTATCAGACATTACGAAACGAGTGGAAAAAATGAAGCGTTATACACCTGACTTCCCAGAAATGATGCGCCTGTGCGAAACCAATTTCGCACAATTGCGCCGCCTGCTGCCGAGAAACGACGCACCCGGCGAAACGGTAAGCTATCAGGTGAGCAACGCGCAGTATCGATTAACGATAACAGAATCAACGCGCTACACTACGCTGGTGGAAATCGAACAAACGGCACCCAGCATTAGCTACTGGAGCCTGCCGTCAATGACGGTGCGGCTCTACCACGACGCGATGGTCGCTGAAGTGTGTTCAAGTCAGCAGATCTTTCGTTTTAAAGCGCGGTATGATTACCCGAATAAAAAGTTGCATCAACGCGACGAAAAGCATCAAATTAACCAGTTTTTAGCCGACTGGCTAAGATATTGTTTAGCACATGGAGCAATGGCGATTCCGGTTTGTTAGCGTCATAAACCTACCTAAGGACACCATTTGGAAAGCCTGTTGAACCTGACTGTTGCTGGTGGGGCACCAGTCAGGATATTACAAATCACCGATACTCACCTTTTTGCCGAAAAGCATGAAACGCTGCTGGGGGTGAACACCTGGGAGAGTTATCAGGCTGTACTTAGCGCTATTCACGCTGAAAATCGTGCCTGCGATCTGATCGTTGCAACGGGCGATCTGGCGCAGGATCAATCCTCCGCGGCCTACCAGCATTTTGCTGAAGGCATCGCGAGCTTTAGCGTGCCGTGCGTCTGGCTTCCGGGCAACCACGACTTTCAGCCTGCGATGTACAGCTCTCTTCAGGAGGCGGGGATCTCTCCGGCGAAGTGTGTGTTTGCCGGTGAGCAGTGGCAGATCCTGCTGCTCGACAGCCAGGTGTTTGGCGTCCCGCACGGTGAGTTAAGCGAGTTTCAGCTCGACTGGCTGGAGACCAAACTGGCCGCCGAACCGGCGCGACATACGCTGCTTTTGCTTCATCATCATCCGCTTCCGGCGGGCTGTAGCTGGCTCGATCAACACAGCCTGCGCAATTCTGCCGCCCTGGATAGCGTGCTGGCGAAATTCCCACGCGTGAAGAATCTGCTGTGCGGACACATTCATCAGGAACAGGATCTCGACTGGAATGGCCGCCGTCTGCTGGCGACGCCGTCGACCTGCGTTCAGTTTAAGCCGCACTGCGCGAACTTTACCCTGGATACCATCGCGCCGGGCTGGCGCTGGCTGGAACTGCATGCGGATGGTTCACTGACCACGGAAGTCTGCCGTCTGGCAGGCGCGCAATTCCGCCCCGATACTGCTTCAGAAGGCTATTGATGTCTACGCTCCTCTACCTGCATGGGTTCAACAGCTCGCCGCGATCTGCCAAAGCGACACAGTTACGCCAGTGGCTGAGCGAGCATCATCCGCACGTTGAGATGATTATCCCGCAGCTGCCGCCTTATCCGGCAGAGGCGGCGGAGATGCTGGAATCCATTGTTCTGGAACACGGCGGCGAATCTTTCGGCGTGGTGGGTTCCTCGCTGGGAGGGTATTACGCCACATGGCTCTCGCAATGCTTTATGCTGCCCGCCGTTGTGGTTAACCCGGCGGTTCGACCGTTTGAGCTGCTGCGGGACTTTCTTGGCGAAAACGAGAACCCCTACACCGGCCAACAATATGTGCTAGAGTCACGCCATATTTACGATCTCAAAGTTATGCAGGTCGACCCGCTTGAAGCACCGGACCTGATCTGGCTGCTGCAACAAACGGGTGATGAAGTGCTGGATTACCGCCAGGCAGTGGCGTATTACGCCTCCTGCCGCCAGACTATAGAAGAGGGCGGAAATCATGCTTTCACGGGCTTTGAAGATCATTTCACCCAGATTGTCGATTTTCTTGGACTGCACAGCCTCTGACAATCAATGCGAATTGCTAGTTTAAATCATGACGCAAACCTATAACGCTGATGCCATTGAGGTACTCACCGGGCTTGAGCCGGTTCGCCGCCGCCCGGGGATGTACACCGATACGACGCGCCCAAACCATCTGGGCCAGGAAGTTATTGATAACAGTGTCGACGAAGCGCTGGCAGGCCATGCCAAACGTGTCGACGTTATCCTGCATGCCGATCAGTCGCTGGAAGTTATCGACGATGGTCGCGGCATGCCGGTGGATATCCACCCGGAAGAGGGCGTACCGGCCGTTGAGCTGATCCTCTGCCGACTGCATGCGGGCGGTAAGTTCTCCAACAAGAACTACCAGTTCTCCGGTGGTTTGCACGGTGTGGGGATTTCCGTGGTTAACGCCCTGTCTAAGCGCGTGGAAGTGAACGTTCGCCGCGACGGCCAGGTGTATAACATCGCGTTTGAAAACGGCGAGAAAGTGCAGGATCTGCAGGTTGTCGGCACGTGCGGTAAACGCAACACCGGCACCAGCGTCCACTTTTGGCCTGACGAAAGCTTCTTCGACAGCCCACGTTTCTCCGTTTCTCGCCTGACGCACCTGCTGAAAGCCAAAGCGGTACTGTGCCCTGGCGTGGAAATCACGTTTAAAGATAACGTCAACAATACCGAGCAGAGCTGGTGCTATGCCGACGGTCTGAACGACTACCTGTGCGAAGCGGTAAACGGCCTGCCGACGCTGCCGGAAAAACCGTTCGTCGGTAATTTCACCGGTGACACCGAAGCGGTGGACTGGGCGCTGCTGTGGCTGCCGGAAGGCGGTGAGCTGTTGACCGAAAGTTACGTCAACCTGATCCCAACCATGCTCGGCGGTACGCACGTTAACGGGCTGCGTCAGGGTCTGCTGGATGCGATGCGTGAATTCTGCGAATACCGCAACATTCTGCCGCGCGGCGTGAAGCTGTCGGCGGAAGACATCTGGGATCGCTGCGCCTACGTGCTTTCCGTGAAGATGCAGGATCCGCAGTTTGCCGGGCAAACCAAAGAGCGTCTCTCCTCGCGTCAGTGCGCGGCCTTTGTTTCCGGCGTGGTCAAAGATGCCTTCACCCTGTGGCTGAACCAGAACGTTCAGGCTGCAGAGATGCTGGCGGAAATGGCGATCTCCAGCGCGCAGCGTCGTCTGCGTGCGGCGAAGAAAGTGGTACGTAAAAAACTCACCAGCGGCCCTGCGCTGCCGGGCAAACTGGCGGACTGTACCGCGCAGGATCTTAACCGTACCGAGCTGTTCCTGGTGGAAGGGGACTCGGCAGGGGGATCGGCCAAGCAGGCGCGCGACCGTGAATACCAGGCGATCATGCCGCTTAAAGGTAAGATCCTGAATACCTGGGAAGTCTCGTCCGATGAAGTGCTGGCCTCGCAGGAAGTGCATGATATCTCTGTTGCGATCGGTATCGATCCGGACAGCGAAGATCTTAGCCAGCTGCGCTACGGCAAGATCTGTATCCTTGCGGATGCGGACTCCGATGGTCTGCACATCGCCACGCTGTTGTGCGCACTGTTCGTGAAGCACTTCCGCACGCTGGTGAAAAACGGCCACGTCTACGTCGCGCTGCCGCCGCTCTACCGTATCGATCTCGGCAAAGAGGTGTACTACGCGCTGACGGAAGAAGAGAAAGCGGGTGTGCTGGAGCAGCTCAAGCGCAAGAAGGGCAAACCAAACGTTCAGCGCTTTAAAGGGCTGGGCGAGATGAACCCAATGCAGCTGCGCGAAACCACGCTGGATCCTAACACCCGTCGTCTGGTTCAACTGACCATCAGCGATGAAGATGAACAGCAAACCAACGCCATGATGGATATGCTGCTGGCCAAAAAACGCTCGGAAGACCGACGCAACTGGCTGCAGGAGAAAGGCGATATGGCGGATATTGAGGCCTGATGCCTCAGCCATAGCAATCGTAGGCCCGGTAAGCGCTAGCGCCACCGGGCTTTTTTACATCAAAACGCCATCTTCACCGTAAACTGCACTTCGCGCGGGTCGCCAATCTGGTTGCCCAGGTTGTTGGTCGCAATGGACGAGGTGTAGTAGGTTTTATCAAACAGGTTCTTCACGTTCACCTGCAGCGTCACCGGATACTGCAGCTTCATTTTGTAGGCCACAAAGGCATCGGCAACAAAGTATCCCGGTAAATAATAATCCGCACCGTTGGTCGCTGAACGACGGCTCACGCCGTGTCCACCGCCGCCAAACGTCAGGGTATTCCCGCCGATCGCGTTATGAATGTCGTAAGTCAGGAACAGGGAACCGGTATGACGCGGCACGTTTGGCAGGGGCTTACCCGCGTAGTCTGGATCTTCCAGCACTTTGGCGTCGGTGTAGCCGTAGCTGGCGATAATATTGGTATTCTCAGTCAGCGATCCGGCAAGATCCACCTCCACACCCTGCGAGCGTACGCGGCCAGCGGTTTTGGCGATGGTTTCACCCCCCATGATTTCGTTGTACAGCACGTTGCGCTTGTGAATATCAAACAGCGCGATGTTGGCGGTAATGCCATCGAACAGGTCAAATTTAGCCCCCACTTCGTAAGCATTAGACGTTTCCGGCGGCAGGTCACCAATGTAGCTAGCAATGGACGATTGCGGCATAAACGTCTGGGAATAGTTAGCAAACAGCGAGACGGATGGCGTGAGCTTGTAGACCAGCCCCAGCTTCGGCGTCCACTGTTCGTCGCGGCTGTCGGTATTCACATTGAACGGGCGGCCCTTGCCCGCATACTGGGTGTAATACTGGTAACGCAGCCCGGCAACGGCAATCCACTTATCGGTGAGATACAGGGCGTCCTGCGCGTAGGCGGAGTAGCTTTCCTGTTTGAGCGTCTGGTCGCTATCAGCGGCGGAGACGGTGGTGCATTTGCTGAGATTGCCGTAGGTCGGATGGTAGATATTGAAATCTTTAACGTTCTTACAGCGCATCATGTCCGTACGCAGCAGATCGTAATTCTCATACGACACACCGGTCAGGATCTCATTGTAAAAGCCCGCGATATCTACGTTCCCCTGCAGATCCGCACGCGTACTGTGCATACGCTGAGTCGAGCCCTGGGTGGCATCCACGCGGCGGGTCAGGTTACCCGTTTTGGCGTCATAGGCCATCACGCGCGCCTGGTTATCACTGTATTTATCCTGGCTAAAGCTGTAGTCAAACTTTGCGGTCCACTGGCTGTTAAGACGGTATTCGGCGTTCAGCTGCGCCAGATCGGACTGCCCGTCGGTAACGTTAAACGGCTCGTCAAAGCGGGTTTTACGATCTACGTTTACCGGCTGTTTGGTGTTGAGATCGAAAATGGTTCCACGATCGAACGGCGTCTTATAGTCGCGATGTGAATAGAGCACGGTCACGGTGGCATCATCACCAAACCAGGTCAACGACGGGGCGATAAAGGTGCTGCGCTCGTTGCCAAAATTACGCCAGTAATCTTCATCCTGATACTCGCCCGTCAGGCGATACGCCAGCCGCGTGCCGTCAATCGGGCCGGTGACATCAATCTGCCCGGTGCCGCCGCCAAAGCTTGAGGAGGTAGCGGAAATTGAGCCGCCGAAGCGGGTTTCCGGGCGTTTGGTAACCACGTTGATCAGGCCGCCAGGATCGAGAATGCCATACAGCGTCGAGGCCGGCCCTTTCAGCACCTCCACGCGCTCGGTCGCGGCATTAAAGCTGCGCGGCAGCACCGTGCGCAGACCGTTGGTCATTATTGACCCGTCGCGGTTCGCGCCAAATCCCCGGCGCACAAACGCATCCTGCGTACCGCCCAGGGTGTTGGTCTGCACCACGTTGCTGACGTTATAAAGGGCTTCATCAAGCGAAGTAGCGTGCTGATCTTCCAGCACTTTATCACTGACGGTATTCACCACCTGCGGAATATCCAGCATCGGCATGTTGGTTAGCGTGGCGGTGGAGGTGTTAAGCGGCTGATAGCCGTTTGTGGCCTCAGCCACGGCATGGGGATCGGCGGTGACGGTCAGCGTTTCGCCGTCGTTAGCCGTTGCGGTGTCGGCCGCCTGCACCAGCGGTGCCATAAACAGCAGTGAAAAGAGCGCGCGCCCTTTTACCCCAGAGAGAGAAGGTGTGAACGTAGCCATTACATCTGTTTTCCCAAAAGATCCCGCGCATGAAGGGCGCGGAAGAATGTATGAGTCATTGCCCTTAATTGTCTGCTCGTTAGCCATGTGGCATCGAACATGTAATTGAGAATCATTCAATCATGCGGCAATGTAGTAGTAAATGGAAAAAAGCAAAAATCGGCTACAGCCTGAAACCTCCCGTCCTGATATAAGTAGATTCCATATAATTCATTGAAAACGCTTAAATAAAAAATAACACCGCCGCTGTAGTACCTGTTATTTAACCCTGGCTTTATCAGGGTGTTTATCCCCTTGACTACTACATGGCGCAGCGGCAAACTTTCAAAAGAGAATGAGTTTTATTTTTATTTGTTCGATTTTTTATTAAGTTGGCATTCACGTGGCGCACAACACCCATAAACCGGGGCTGGTTCTGGAGAACCTCTCCGCGGGCTATCAGAAAAAAATCATCGTCGATGATATCTCCCTTGCGATCCCCCGGCAGAAAATGACCGTGCTGGTGGGGGCGAACGGCTGTGGAAAATCCACGCTACTGAGCACTATCGCGCGTCTGCTGCAACCGCTTGGCGGGGCAGCGCTGCTTGATGGCAAAGCCATTCACGAGCAACCAACCAGAGCGGTAGCCCGCCAGCTGGGGATCCTGCCGCAATCTCCGCTGCTGCCGGAAGGGCTGACCGTGTTTGAGCTGGTATCACGCGGCCGTTTTCCCTGGCAAAATTTTATGCGCCAGTGGAGCGATGAAGACGAGCAGGCCGTTGAAGAGGCTCTGCACCTGACCGGTACGGCAGAGTTTGCACATCAGCCCGTCGAAAGCCTCTCCGGCGGCCAGCGCCAGCGCTGCTGGATCGCAATGGCCCTGGCGCAGCAAACGCCCTATATCCTGCTGGATGAACCGACAACCTTTCTCGATCTCCGCTATCAGGTGGAGATCCTCGAGCTGCTGCATACCCTGACCCGCCAGCATGGTCGTACGGTGGTGGTGGTGCTCCACGATCTCAACTTCGCCGTCAACTATGGCGATTCCCTGGTCTTTTTACGCCAGGGCAAAGTCGAGGGGGTATTGCATGAAGGCGACGTCTGCACGCCGGAACTCATCAAAGCGGTGTTTGATGTCGATGTCCATATGTCGGTTAATCCCCTGACCGATAAGCCGTTCTTTATGCCATTCCGCCAGGCGGCGGAAAAATCATGATGCGAACGTCACTGGCTTTCCTGCTGTTTGCCTTGCTGTTGGTGATGGGCGCGATTGCCCATCTGGGTATCGGTGCGCGTGTCATTGCTCCCCAGACGGTGGTGCAGGCCTTGCTTCATTTCGACCCGCGCAATTTCGATCACAACGTGATTGTCAGATTACGCCTGATACGGCTGGCTGCCGCCATGGTCACCGGGGCGGCGCTGGGCGTGGCGGGCGTGTTGCTACAGTCGGTGATCCGTAACCCGCTGGGCGAGCCGCATATTCTCGGGCTTAACGCGGGGGCGGCGCTGGCCGTGGTGCTGACCAGCGCGCTTGGGTTTACCTTGCCATTTGGCCGCCCGCTGATTGCCGCTGTCGGTGCCGCCGCGCTGTTTATGCTGGTGCTGACGTTCTCCTCTTCAGGGCGAACCGGCCTCACGCCAATGAAAATTACCTTATGCGGCGTGGCGATGTCGGCGTTTGCGTCGTCGATTACCGCCACGGTGCTGATTCTGGATGAACAGACGCTGCTTGCCATGCGCACCTGGCTGGCGGGAGATCTTGCCGGGCTTAACGCGGAGATCGTTCGCAGCGCATCCTGGGTTGCCGCTGTGGGGGTCGCTCTGGCGCTCTGGCTGTCGCCATCGCTCAATATGCTGGCCCTGGGCGACCGGATGGCGCAGGGGCTGGGCGTGTCGCTGCTCAAAACTCGCCTTTTGGCTCTGCTGGCGATTGCGCTGCTTTGCGGCGCAGCCGTCTCCATTGCTGGGCCGATTGGTTTTATTGGCCTGGTCGTGCCGCAGCTTATCCGCCGTCTGGTGTCGGTGGACTTACGCGTGATGGTGCCGCTTTCTGCCCTGTGCGGGGCACTGGTGTTACTGCTGGCGGATATCGCGGCCCGTACGCTGTTTACGCCGTATGAGCTGGCGACCGGGATCATGACCGCGCTGGTGGGTGCTCCTCTCTTTATCCTGATGGCATCAAGGATGTTCAAATGAGCCGGGCCGGATTGCGTGCATGGCGTGTCGGGCCGTTTTCCGGGCAGGTACGCCCGGCGGCAGTGGCGCGCGTTACGCTTATCGCTCTAATGGGCATTCTCCTGCTGGGGTTTGGCCTGACGCACGGTTCGCTTCCCATTCCCACTTCCGCCATCGGGCGCGCGCTGTTCTCCGGAGAACCCCTGGAGGCCGATGCGCGCTATATCGTGATGGATATCCGCCTGCCACGGCTGCTGATGGCCATTTTAAGCGGCGCGATGCTGGGCATGGCGGGGGCGGCGATGCAGTCCATCACCCGCAACGGCCTGGCCGATCCGGGGCTTATTGGCGTGAAAGAAGGCTGCAGCGCGGCAGTGCTGCTGCTGATTTTTCAGTTCCCTGTGCTGGGGCTGGCCTGGCGTCCGCTGGTCGGGATGGCCGGCGGTCTCATTACCGCGTTGCTGGTGGTGGCGCTGGCCCGCGATATCTCGCGTCCGCGTTTTATTCTGATTGGGATTGGCGTGTCATGGGCTTTCTCTGCGGCAATGGGGATCTTTATGACCACCGCCGACGTGCGCGATGTGCAGACGGCGATGCTGTGGCTGGCGGGGAGCCTGCACGCGGCAAACTGGACGCTGGTCGGTATCGCCGCAGCCTGGGCGGCCCCGGCGTTTGCGCTACTGCTCTTTACCGCCCGCGCGGCTGACGTGGCATTGCTGGGTAACCACGCCGCAACGGGGCTCGGGGTTCGCACCGCACGATTAGCGCTACTGCGCGTTCTCGCGCCGGTGGTGTTAACGGCGGCCTGTGTCTCCTGCGTGGGGAGTATTGGTTTTGTGGGGCTTATTGCGCCGCATATGGCGCGTCTGGTGATGCGCGGTGGGCAAACCGCGTTGTTGATGGGCAGTGCCGTGCTGGGGGCGCTGCTGGTGCTGCTGGCGGATACCGTCGGGCGGCTGGCATTCCTGCCGTTGCAGTTACCGGCGGGGATTGTGATTTCACTGATTGGCGGACCGTTTTTCCTGCTGCTGCTCTGGCAGCGTCGGGACAGATTTTAGAGGACTATGATGCGCGTACTTGTTTCGATGCTGTTGCTGATAGGGTTTGCGGTGGGTGCGGCAGAGCCGACGCAGACGTTCACTGACGATCTCGGGCGTAAGGTGGAGGTGCCGCTTCACCCGAAGCGGATCGTCTCGCTGCACGACCTGGATATCACCATTCCACTGATTGAGCTTGGCGTACCGCCCGTCGCCAGCCATGGCCGCACGCGCCCGGACGGCAGCCATTTTCTGCGCGCCAGCGGCATGCTGACGGGGGTGGATTTCGATAATTCCGCCATCAAATTCATCGGCACGGCGGATATCGACATTGAAGCCATTGCTGCCGCCAAACCCGATCTGATCATCACTGAGCCGACCCGCAACACGCCGGTGGAACAGCTGGAGAAGATTGCCCCGACGGTGAGTATCGACCATCTCGACGGCGGTGCACCGGAGATCTACCGCAAGCTGGCGCAGCTCACCGGTACGCAGGCGCGGCTGAAAATCCTGGAGCGCCGCTATCAGGAGCAAATCAAGGCGCTGAAGGCGACCATCGATACGCGCAAAATCACCGTGTCGGTGATTCAGGCTAACCAGGGAAAAATCAATGCCATGCACAGCTACCACTCTTTAGGCCGCGTGCTGCGTGACGCCGGATTTACCTTCCCGCCGCTGATTGAGAGTATCCCGGAAGGGGGACGGATTGACGTCAGCGCCGAACGTCTGCCGGAGCTGGACGCCGATTTTGTCTTTGCCACCTGGCGCGGCGACACCGGGGGTAAACCGCAGGACGAGCTGGCGGCGATGGAGGCGGTGATGCCGGGCTGGTGCCAGTTCCTGAACGCCTGTCGGACCGGCCACTACGTGCTGATTTCACGCGAAGAGGCCATTTCGAACTCCTTCGCCTCTTTAGGGCTGATGGCCGCGCAGGTACAGTCGCAGATTGCCGGGCGGCCATTGCCGGAGGTATCACCGTGATCCGTAAAGAGAAAGGGCGTGTGGATGTTTACGGGGAGCGCTTTCGCGCTCGTGCACATCATCTGACGCCGCGTCTGCTGCAGGTGGCGCGCTACATCAACGAGAACCGGGAAGCGGTAATGGAGCAGACGGCAATGGAAATCGCCACGCTGCTAAAAACCTCGGACGCCACCGTGGTCCGCGCGATCCAGGCGCTGGGTTTTGCCGGGCTGCGCGATCTGAAGCAGACGCTGGAGCAGTGGTTTGGTCCGGTGGTGACATCCAGCGAAAAGATCTCCTCGACGGTTAACACGCTCACCAGCGACGTTAACGCGAGCATCGATTTTGTGCTGGAAGGGCATCAGCACACCTGTGAGGTCTTGTCACAACCGCACAACCGCTATGCGATGGCGCAGGCGGTGTCGCTGCTGGCGCAGGCCAGGCAGGTGGCGATCTTCGGCATTGGTGCCTCCGGCATTCTGGCCGAGTACACCGCCAGATTATTCAGCCGGATGGGGCTCCCCGCCATGCCGCTCAACCGCACCGGGATAGGCCTTGCCGAACAGTTGATTGCGCTCCAGCGCGGCGATGTGCTGGTGATGATGGCGCAAAAATCTGCACACCGGGAAGGACAAACCACGTTGCGGGAAGCCAAACGTCTGGGGATCCCGACGATTTTGCTGACCAACGCTCTGGACTCACGTTTCAGCAAAGAGGCCAGCGTGGTGATCCATGTGCCGCGCGGCGGAGAAAAGGGCAAAATCCCGCTGCACGGTACGGTGCTGCTGTGCCTGGAGATGATTATTTTGTCCGTCGCCTCCACCGAGCCGCAGCGCACCATCAAATCCATGAAGCGCATCAACGAGTTTCATCGTGGGTTAAAGCCGGGGAAGAAGAGCGGTTAAAGCATGCCGGGCGCTCACGCCGTTCATCGGTCAGCATGGTTCTTCCGGTACTGCAACGGCGTCTCGCCAATTCCCTTCTTAAACGCGCTGATAAACCACGTCACGTCGGAAAATCCCACCTGGGTGGCAATCTCGCGTACGCTCGCCTCGCTGTGCAGCAGGCGCTCGCAGGCCTTGCGCAGCCTTAGCGTATTCAGATAGTTGTGGATCTTCTCGCCTGTTTCCGCATGGAATTTTCGCGATACGTAGCTGCGGGATTTCCCCAGCGTTTCTGCCAGGGCGTCCAGGCGAAATTTCTCCTGGTAATGTTCGTCCAGCCAGAACATCACCTGGCTGGCGAGCCCAAGGCTACTGCCCGGCGCACGGGCATTATCGTCCGGGAGCATGGCGAATAAACCAATCAACAGCGCGGCTATTCCCTCGCGGGTTAAAGGCGACGGGTAACAGCCGAGCAGATGATCGACATGGTGATGACAGTGCGCCAGATCGGCAACCCACGCTCCGGCGCCGCGGGCAGAAAGTTTCTGCAGCCGCTGCTGCGTGTGGGGAAAATCGCGCAGGGCTGTGAGCACCGCGTGAGGGTCGAGATGAATAATGGTACGTCGGTAAATCGCTTCTGCCTGCTCATCCACCCTCACTTTATGCAGGGTAAACGGCGGAAAGAAAAACAGCCGCCCGGGGCGCATGGTGTAGTGACGGTTATCGACAATGGCGACGCCAAATCCTTCTTCCACATACAGAATCTCCAGACACTGATGCCAGTGATGGTAACGCACGGTATTGGCAAACAGACGGCTGAATGACACGACGGTGTCATTTAAGGTGATCAGTTCCAGCCGGTCGGAGGTGGGCGTGTCGCGCATAGTGCAATAAAACTCAATTTTCTGCCGTTATATTCTCGTTATAAACCACCTTTTTAAATTTTCTCAACTGGAGGTTTATTTAGCCTTCACGGCTGTGACGTGGCTAACATTTATCCCCCTTGCGGATTCACTATCCTTCGTCGCAGTTGATGACGAGGGCGAGCGTATGTCTAAAAAATCAAATCCATTGTCTTCGCGCCAGGAGGTGGTGGCGTCGTTACATGACCTGCTGGGCGCGCTGGATAAGTCCTTTCCGCAGGATTGTTCCCGGTTCTCGCTGGGAGAAACCTGTGCGCATTACCCCACGGAGATTGCGCAGATGGAAGGGCTATCCCGTGCGCTGTGGGGGCTGTTTCCGCTGATGGCGGGCGGCGGGGGCGAGCCGTTTAGTGAGAAGTACCTGACCGCCATTAAGCTCGGCACCGATCCGCAGAGCCCGGGCTATTGGGGGGAAACCGGCCCGTACGACCAGCGTCTGGTGGAGATGGCGGCTTACGGCCTGGGGCTGGCGCTGCTGGGGGATAAGCTCACCTGCCGCTTCAGTGAACGTGAGGTAATGAACCTGCACGCGTGGCTCAACCAGATCACCGATGCGCAGATGCCGGACAGCAACTGGAACTACTTCGCGATTATGGTGCAGCTTGGTTTCAAATGTGCCGGGCTGCCGTATGATCCGTACGCCATCGACCGTCGGTTTGCGATGATGGAGGCGTATTATCTGGGTGACGGCTGGTATTCTGACGGTCCGGGCCGCCCGAAGGATTACTACATCTCAATGGCGTTCCACTTCTACGGCCTGATTTATGCCACCCTCAGCGGTGATGAAAAAAGGGCGGAGGTGTTACGTGAGCGTGCCCGTCAGTTTGCCGAAGATTTTATTTACTGGTCTGCCGCCGACGGCGCGTCGGTACCGTTTGGCCGGAGCCTTACCTATCGCTTCGCGATGGTCGCTTTCTGGAGCGCCGTGGCCTTTTCCGGGCTGAATGTCTTCTCGCCGGGCATCGTGAAGGGCATTGTGCTGCGCCATCTTCGCTGGTGGCAGCGGCAGCCGATGACCGATCGCGACGGTATTTTGACCCTCGGTTTTACTTATCCCAACCTGGTGATGTGCGAGGATTATAACGCCCCCGGCTCACCGTACTGGGCGCTGAAAACGTACCTGATTCTGGCCTTGCCGGAGTCACACCCGTTCTGGCAGGCAGAAGAGCAGCCGCTCCCCTCGCTGGCGGAAAAACGTGTGATCCACCCAGCGCAGCACATCCTGATGCATGCGGATAACTCACAGCACGTCACGATGCTCACTGCCGGTCAGCTTGAGCTGAATAACTACGTCAACACCGAAGCCAAATACACCAAATTTGCGTACTCAAGCCGCTTTGGCTTCACCCTCGAACGGGGGCGCTTTGGCCTGAAACATGCCGCCTGCGACTCGATGTTACTGCTGGCGGAGGGGGATAACTACTTCCGCGGGCGTCGTGAATGCGCGGAGGTGCGGGTGGATGAGAACTACCTCTATTCACGCTGGTCACCCTGGCATGATGTCCATGTCGAAACCTGGCAAATTCCCTTTGGCGAGTGGCACGTGCGTCTGCACCGCATTAACAGCGCTCGCACCCTTCAGGCAGTGGAGGGCGGTTTTGCGGTGATGAAAACCGAACACCACATTCATGAGCGTGGCTGTTACCTGACGGCCAGCAACGGCAGCAGCGTGATTGTCGATCTCTCCCCGGCCATTGCCCGGGAGCCAGACAGCATCGTCACGCCGCCGAACAGCAACATTATGTTCCCGGAATGCGCATCCATTCCGCTGTTAAAAACCGATCTCCCTCAGGGAGAGAGCTGGCTCTGTTGCGCCGTCGTGGCCAGCGAGAAACCCCCCGCGGCATTGGCACCTGAACTGAAGATGACCCCTGACCAGGTCGCGATCCGCGAACCCGGAGGCGAACGTAAGCTGTCGTTCACATTATAAAAAATCTGACCCTACACGTCGGCGAGGATGATATGAAAAGTGCATCTACAACGAATAGAACAGAATATTACAAAATCAGCAGCTTTATATTTCTCTATTTCTTTACCTGGTCCGCCAGTATTGGGCTATTAGCCATCTGGCTCGGCCAAAAGGCGAATCTCAGCGGCTCGGTAATTGGCACTGTCTTTGCGGTCAACGGTATCTTCTCAGTCATTCTTAAACCGATCTACGGCTATATTCTCGATAAGATCGGCATGAGTAAATACCTGCTCTATTTTGTGGTTGCCATGTCCGCACTGATGGCGCCGTTCTTTATTTATGTTTACCAGCCGCTGCTGATGTCCAATACCCTGGTGGGGATCATCATTGGCGCGCTCTATTTAAGTTTTGCCTGGTACGCGGGCGTGGCGGCGTGTGAATCCTATTCTGACCGATTTAGCCGTTTAAACGGTATGGAGTTCGGGCAAATTCGCATGTGGGGATCGCTTGGCTGGGCCGTGGCGTCCTCGTTCTCCGGTCTGCTGTTTAATCTCTCTCCGGCGTATAACTTTATTCTGGGCAGCGTCGCATCCATCATCATGCTGATCGTCCTTGTGAGCCTGAAAGTGAACACTAACTCCGCTCACGCCAGCGAGGTGCTGACCAAAGAGAAAATCGCCCCTGCGGATGTCTATGCCCTGCTGCGTAACCGCAAGTTCTGGGCGTTCTGCCTGTATGTGGCGGGCGTGGCGTGGATGATGTTTATTGCCGAGCAGCAGTTCTCACGCTATTTCGTCACGTTCTTTGATGATATTCACCAGGGTAACGCGGTGTTCGGTTATCTGGGAACCGTACAGTCGGGTATGGAATTTGTGATGTATATGGTGATCCCGCTGTTGGTGAATAGTATTGGTGCCAAGCGTGGACTGTTAATTGTCGGGCTGGTGGTCGGTGCACGACTGATTATTTCCGGCCTGTGCGATTCCCATCTGTTAATTTCCGTACTGAAACCGCTGTATGGCCTGGAAATATGTCTGCTGCTGGTATCGGTCTTTAAATATATTGCTGAGCATTTCGATAAACGCGTTAACGCCACCATGTATCTGCTGGGCTATCAGGCCATGCTCTACGTGGGCAACGTGGTTGTCTCTTCGCCTGCCGGCTATCTGTATGACCGCATCGGCTTTGAGCACACCTATATCATTATGGGAGCCACGGCGCTGACCTTTACGTTTATCTCTGCCTTTACGTTATCCGCCTGCCAGAGCAAATGGCGCGGTACCCGCTCGCTGAACGCAGCAGAACCCTCATCCCGGTAATTTAAAGGACCCGAAACATGTTAAGTCGTATCAAAGAGGAACACCTGCAGGCTATTCCTGTCCCCGTTGAATCGCGGACATTACGTGATGAACTCAGCTCTGCCCGCAGCCACGTGCTTGAGCTGATTAGCCGTCATTTGGTGGCGTTTGGTGACCGATTCCCGGCAGAAACCTGCCAGAACGGGGTTTATCCGCTGACGGAGAACGTGGAGTGGACCACCAGCTTCTGGACCGGTCAGCTATGGCTGGCGTGGGAGATGAGCGGTGAGACAACGTTCCGCGAGATGGCTGAAAAACACGTGCGCTCGTTTGGCCTGCGCATTGCCGGGCGTAATGATACCAACACTCATGATTTGGGGTTCCTGTATACGCTCTCCTGCGTGGCGGCCTGGCGACTGACCGGCAACCGCGAGGCGCGCGGGTTCGCCCTGCTGGCGGCTGAAGCCCTGCTGGAGCGCTTTCACCCGAAGGCGAAGATTATTCAGGCCTGGGGCGATCTGTCAGACCCGGAGCAGGCCGGGCGGATGATTATCGACTGCAACATGAATCTGCCGCTGCTCTACTGGGCGACGGAACAAACCGGCGACGCGCGCTTTGCTGACGCCGCAAAAGCCCACGTGATGCAGGCCGCTACGTACCTGATTCGTGAAGATGCCTCGACGTTCCACACCTACTACATGGATGTGGTTACCGGCGCGCCTCGTTACGGCAACACGCAGCAAGGATACGCGGACGACTCCTGCTGGTCCCGCGGGCAGGCGTGGGGGATCTACGGTTTTATGCTGAGCTATCTCTATACCGGCGATAAGACGATGATTGTGCTGTCAAAACGCCTGGCAAACTACTTTCTTAATCGTCTGCCGGAGGATTATGTCTGCCACTGGGATCTGGCGCTGCTGGGGACAGATGCACTGCGGGATTCCTCCTCGGCGGCCATTGCCGTCTGCGGGCTGCTGGAGCTGGTAAAACAGTTGCCGGTCACGGATCCGGATCGTGAACGTTATCTGGGCTGGGCTAAAGGGATTATGTCGTCACTGACAAAGCACTATCTGATGGGCAAAGACGAGAAGGGGAGCGGGCTGCTTAAGCACGCTGTCTATCACCTGGCGAGCAACAAAGGCGTGGATGAGTGTGCGAGCTGGGGCGATTACTTCTACGTTGAGGCGCTGGTGCGGTTCACCCAGAGCTGGAAGCCGTACTGGTAAAAGGTCGGGGGCGCGCCCCCGACGTGTGGGTTACGCCTTAGGAATACGCAGCGTCTGGCCGGGATAAATCTTGTCCGGGCTGGATAGCATCGGGCGGTTCGCCTCAAAAATCTTGTTGTACTGGTTGGCATCCCCGTACACGGTTTTGGAGATGGCGCTGAGGGTGTCGCCTGATTTCACCGTATAGTAGGTGGCTTCATCTTTGGCATCAGTGGCGGTGATGTTGTTTTCCACCTCGCTGACGCCCGCAATATTGCCGACGGCGACCTGGATTTTTTCTTTCTGCTCTTGGGTCAGCCCGTCGCCCGTTACGCTGGCTTTACCGTCGGTAACATTGACCTGCACTTTATCCGCGCCGGGAATGTTGAGTTTCTTGAGGTGCTCGGTGATTTTGTCGCTCTGGCCTTTATGATCGGTCAGGTTGTCCCACAGCTTTTCGCCTGCTTCTTTTACGAAGTTAAAAAGTCCCATTCCTTCCTCCTGTTAATCATGAAGTCAGAATAAGCATAGCAGGTCAGAGAGATTTCCCTCTCCGAAAGGAGAGGGAAGGCAGGTTTTACACCCCTTGCTCCAGAATACGGATGTGGGTTTCCAGCACGTCACCTTTTACCGCATCGCTCCACGCTTTCATGTGTGCGGTCTGCAGGTGCGCTTCGAGATGCGCCACGGTTTCCCACTGCTCAACCATGATGATGGAGTCCGGCGCGGTGGCCTGGAAGCTGGCGTTGGTTGCGGCGTCAACCATCGGCGCATAGCCGTGGCAGCCTTCTTCTTGCAGTACGGTTGGGATAATTTTCGCGAACTGATCCAGCACCGCCTGGCGGTGATGTTGGCCAGGACGGGTACGGATTTCAGCAATAACGGTAAGCATAATTAACTCCTTCTAATTCCAGGTTACCAGTTAAGCAAAAATTTCAGCCAGATGCTTGCGATATTCTGCGATATAGCGCGGGACGTCAGGCATTTTAATCACGTCGTTGACGATAAAGGTCGGCAGCGGGTCCATGCCGAGGAACTGGTTAGCCTTGTGGAACGGCAGGTATGCGCCGTCTACCCCTACGCCTTCAAAGAACTGATCTTTATCGGTGAACGCGTCCAGCGGGGCGTTCCAGGTCAGGGAGAGCATATATTTCTTACCCTGAATCAGGCCGCCTGAACCATATTTTTTAGACGCGTCGGAACGGGTACGGCCGTCGCTGGCATACAGTGAACCGTGGCCCTCAGTGAACACGTCATCCATGTATTTTTTCACGGTCCACGGTGCGCCCATCCACCAGCCCGGCATCTGCCAGATAACCACGTCAGCCCACAGGAAGTTCTGCACTTCGGCTTTCACGTCGTAATGGCTGTCTGCGCGAACAACCTTAACATCATGCCCGGCGTCGCGCAGGAAGCCGTCCGCGACCTCGGTCAGGGTGTCATTCAACTGGCCTTTAGAGTGGGCGAATTCTTTCGCACCGTTGATAATCAGAATGTTGCTCATTATTTGTCCTCGTCGATGAGAGTATGGCGAGTATTCTACGCGCGAGGGCGATACGGTAAAATGAGCAAAATGTGCAAAGTCTTTTGCGTTAAATGCAATAATTCCTTACCAGCACACCTTCACATCAACGCCGCCTTCCGCAGCATTATCCAGTGAAACGCGCATACCGTGCAGGGCAGCAATGCGTTTTACAATCGATAACCCCAGCCCACTGCCCGTGGCATCCTGGCCGGGTGGACGATAAAAACGCTCGCCAATACGGGCCAACGCCTCGGGGGCGATCCCTGGTCCGTTGTCGCGTATGGAGAAGCAACGGGCGTCCAGCGTAACGTCAACCACGCTGCCGTGCGGGCTGTAACGCACGGCGTTATCCAGCAGGTTACGCACCAGCAGGCTCAACAGCAGCGGCTGACCCGTGCGTTCAGCCTGCGGGGCGTTGATGTTCAGGCGAACATCGATACCCGCCTGCTGCGCCGGATGCCAGATGTCCAGAACCGCTGATTGCAGTAAATCGGTCATCTTTATCGGTTCGACATCGTCGAGATTTTCCAGAGAGTCCAGACGCGAGAGAGTGAGGAGTTGATCCACCAGCCGGGAGGCCCGGTCGATCCCCGCGTGGAGCTGCGAGAGCGCTTTTTCCTGCGCCTGCGGGTCGTCCAGAGAGAGTTGCGCCACGTCGGTTTGCACCTTCAGGGCCGCCAGCGGGCTACGTAATTCGTGCGCGGCATCGGAGGTAAAGCGGCGCTCGCGGCTCATCATCTCCTGGGTTCGGGTAAAGAGGTGGTTCAGGGAGTCCAGAAGGGGGCGCACTTCTGATGGCACGCCCTGTGTCGGCAGGGTGTCGGTGGCATCCGGTGAGCGCAGGCGCAACGTCTGCGCCAGTTTTTTCAATGGCTTAAACTCCCGGCTCAGCAGGACAATCAGCAACAGCAGCATCACCGGTAGCGCCACCAGCCACGGCGTCAGCTGCGAGCTGACCACATCCAGCGCCATCTCCTGCCGGTATTCCCACTCCTGACCGACCACCACGCGGTACTTCCCGTCCGGCGAGGTCAGCCATAAGAAACGCCAGTCATCGTTGTCGTCTTTGAGCCTGCCGTCATCAAACCCATCGCGGCGATAGTGATACGGGATGTCGCGGCCGTTTTCCCCGTCATTGAGGATCATCGTGCCGTCGGTAGCGTAAATGGCGAAGGCCAGAGCATCGTCGTCCAGGCGACCGTGCTTCACTTTTTTGGGGATCTCGCGCATCCGCTCCGGAGCGCGTATTTCATCCAGATCCATCGTCAGCAGCCGTTTAGCAAACAGCATCTGCTGGGTATCAAACAGCTTATCGAGCTTGTGGGTCGTCTGCTGCCAGGCGACAAGGCTTGCGGCAAACCAGGCCGTCAGCGACAGCAGCAGAAAAAGAAGCGTCAGACGGAGTTTCAGGCTCAGTTTCATGCGTCACCCAGGGTATAGCCGATGCCATGAACCGTGCGGATAAACTCGCTGCCCAGCTTACGCCGCAGATGATGGACGTGAACTTCCACGGCGTTACTGGAGACGTCATCGTCCCACGTATAGAGCTTCTCTTCGATCGCTTTACGCGGCAGGACGCGGCCCGCATTGCGCATCAGTAACTCCAGCAGGGCGAACTCTTTGGGCTTGAGGGCCAGCGTTTCTCCCTCCAGCGTGGCGACGAGGCTTGTCGGGTCGAGCGTCACTTTGCCATGACGCAGCTCGCTGCGCGTCTGACCGTGGCTGCGACGCACCAGCGCCTCAAGGCGGGCGGCCACTTCGATCAGCGCGAAGGGTTTGCAGAGGTAATCATCGGCCCCCAGGCGTAACCCCTCGACGCGCTGATTCAGCGCATCCCGCGCGGTCAGGATAAGCACCGGCTCGCTGCGTCCGCTTTCGCGCCAGGCGCGCAGGATCGCCAGACCGTCGATCTCCGGTAGCGTCAGGTCAAGCACTACCGCATCGTAAGGGGCAGAACAGAGCGCCGCCTGGCCGGTTTTTCCGTCGGTGAACCAGTCCACGCTGAAGCCCATTTTGCTTAAGCCCGCTTTGATGCCATCACCAATCAGCTTGTCGTCTTCTACCAGTAATATGCGCATATCCCCTCCTTGATGGCGTCAGTAAACCCTCTGGATCCGCCTGCTGTACAGTAAAAAAATATAAATTTTCCCCTTAAGAAGTTGTTAAGGATTACCCTGTTTAATGGATTGCGACACCACATTAAAGGGAGAGATGAATATGAAAAAATTCGCTGCAATGGCTGCTATCATGATGATGACCACCGCACCGGTCTTCGCTGCTCAGGGCGGTTTCACGGGCCCATCAGCTACCCAACCCCAGACTCAGACGCAGGCAGGCGGTTTTGTTGATAACAACGCCAACCTGACAACGGCCGTGAAAGTCAAAGACCTGAAGGACGACGCCTGGGTGAAGCTGCGCGGGAACATCACCGAACGCCTGTCCGATGACCGCTACACCTTCCGCGACGAGACCGGCACGGTGGTGGTTGAGATTGATCATAAGCGCTGGAACGGTGTGACCGTGTCCCCGCAAGATAAAGTCGAGCTGCAGGGTAAGGTCGATAAAGACTGGAACGAATTTGAAATCGACGTGAAGCAGGTTATTAAGCTGACGAAATAACCCAGAAAGGGCCGCTTATCCGGCCCTTTTTCTTTGTGACTCAACTCGCCAGATAGGGTAGTATCTGCGGCAATATTGCCTGAAACCCATCGGTTTCTGAGTTGAGGAATCACACGTAATGAGCGATATGGCAGAGCGCCTCGCGCTACATGAATTCACGGAAAACGCCTACCTGAACTACTCCATGTACGTCATCATGGACAGGGCATTGCCGTTTATCGGGGATGGCCTGAAGCCCGTTCAGCGTCGCATCGTCTATGCGATGTCCGAGCTGGGGCTGAACGCCACCGCCAAGTTCAAGAAATCCGCCCGTACCGTCGGTGACGTACTGGGTAAATACCATCCGCACGGCGACATCGCCTGCTATGAAGCGATGGTGCTGATGGCCCAGCCGTTCTCTTATCGTTACCCGCTGGTGGACGGTCAGGGGAACTGGGGGGCACCGGACGATCCGAAATCCTTCGCGGCGATGCGTTATACCGAATCCCGCCTGTCTAAATATGCCGAAGTGCTGCTGGGCGAACTCGGCCAGGGGACGGTGGACTGGGTGCCAAACTTCGACGGCACGCTGCAGGAGCCGAAAATGCTGCCTGCGCGTCTGCCGAATATCCTGCTGAACGGCACCACCGGTATCGCGGTCGGTATGGCGACGGACATCCCGCCACACAACCTGCGTGAAGTGGCGAAAGCCGCCATCACCCTGATTGAACAGCCGAAAACCTCGCTGGACGAGCTGCTGGATATCGTTCAGGGGCCGGACTTCCCGACCGAAGCTGAGATCATCACCTCGCGTGCGGAAATCCGCAAAATCTACCAGAACGGCCGTGGCTCCGTGCGCATGCGCGCGGTGTGGACCAAAGAGGACGGCGCCGTGGTGATCACCGCGCTGCCGCATCAGGTCTCTGGTGCCAAGGTGCTGGAGCAGATCGCCTCCCAGATGCGCAATAAAAAGCTGCCGATGGTGGACGACCTGCGCGATGAATCCGACCACGAAAACCCAACCCGTCTGGTGATCGTGCCGCGCTCTAACCGCGTGGACATGGAGCAGGTGATGAACCACCTGTTCGCCACCACCGACCTGGAAAAAAGCTACCGCATCAACCTGAACATGATCGGTCTGGACGGACGCCCGGCGGTGAAAAACCTGCTGGAGATCCTCTCCGAATGGCTGACCTTCCGTCGCGATACGGTGCGCCGTCGTCTGAACCACCGTCTGGAGAAAGTGCTTAAGCGCCTGCATATCCTCGAAGGTTTGCTGGTGGCGTTCCTCAATATTGATGAAGTCATTGAGATCATCCGTACCGAGGATGAGCCGAAGCCCGCGTTAATGTCGCGCTTTGGTATCAGTGAAACCCAGGCCGAAGCGATCCTCGAACTGAAGCTGCGCCATCTCGCTAAGCTGGAAGAGATGAAGATCCGCGGTGAGCAGAACGAGCTGGAAAAAGAGCGCGATCAGCTGCAGGCGATCCTCGCGTCCGAACGCAAGATGAACACCCTGCTGAAGAAAGAGTTGCAGGCCGATGCCGATGCCTTCGGCGACGACCGCCGTTCTCCGCTGCATGAGCGCGAAGAAGCGAAGGCGATGAACGAGCATGACATGCAGCCTTCAGAGCCGGTCACCATCGTCCTGTCCCAGAGCGGCTGGGTGCGTAGCGCCAAAGGCCATGATATCGATGCGCCGGGGCTGAGCTACAAAGCGGGCGACAGCTTCAAGGCGGCCGTGAAAGGCAAGAGCAACCAGCCGGTGGCGTTTATTGACTCCACGGGCCGCAGTTACGCCATCGATCCGATCACGTTGCCTTCCGCGCGTGGTCAAGGCGAACCGCTGACCGGCAAGCTGACGCTGCCGCCGGGGGCGACGGTTGACCACATGCTGATGGAAGCCGACGACCAGAAACTGCTGTTGGCCTCTGATGCGGGTTACGGCTTTATCTGTACCTTTAACGATCTCGTGTCACGTAACCGTGCCGGTAAAGCCATGATCAGCCTGCCGGATAACGCGCACGTTATGCCGCCGCTGGTGGTTGAGAACGAGAGCGACATGCTGCTGGCCATCACGTCTGCCGGGCGCATGCTGATGTTCCCGGTCAGCGACCTGCCGGAGTTGTCAAAAGGGAAGGGCAATAAGATCATCAACATCCCGTCGGCGGAAGCCGCGAAAGGTGAAGATGGCCTGGCGCATCTCTTCATTCTGCCGCCGCAGAGCACGCTGACCATTCATGTCGGCAAGCGTAAAATCAAGCTGCGTCCGGAAGAGTTGCAGAAGGTGGTGGGCGAGCGCGGACGCCGCGGTTCGCTGATGCGCGGCCTGCAGCGTATCGACCGCGTGGAGATCGATTCTCCTGCACGCAGCAACGCGGGCGACAGCGAAGAGTAACGCGTTTCGATCCCCCTCTGTTCCGGAGGGGGATATCCAATAAAATTTCCCGTAAAACCGTTGTTAATTCGTGCGTTGCGATTAACAATACGCGCTCGTAATAAAGTCCTTACCTGGCCACAGGTGAAGTATAATTGTCAGCTGTCAGGGCTTCAGAGGTCGCTATGCTATACATTGTTCGTCTTATTCTTACCGTTATCTACTGCATTCTGGTCTGTGTTTTCGGCTGCATCTATTGCCTGTTCAGCCCGCGTAACCCGAAGCATGTCGCCACCTTTGGCCACATGTTTGGTCGTCTTGCGCCGCTGTTTGGCCTGAAGGTTGAAAAGCGTCTGCCGGAAGGGGCGGAGAATTTCGGTAACGCCATCTATATCGCAAACCATCAAAATAACTACGATATGGTGACCGCCTCTAACATCGTGCTGCCGCCGACCGTGACGGTGGGTAAGAAGAGCCTGCTGTGGATCCCCTTTTTCGGCCAGCTCTACTGGCTGACGGGTAACCTGCTGATTGACCGTAATAACCGCGCAAAAGCGCACGGTACCATTGCGGAAGTGGTGAACCACTTCAAAAAGCGCCGCATTTCTATCTGGATGTTCCCGGAAGGCACGCGCAGCCGCGGTCGCGGTCTGCTGCCGTTTAAAACCGGGGCGTTTCATGCCGCAATTGCGGCGGGCGTTCCAATTATTCCCGTGTGTGTTTCCAATACATCGAATAAGATTAATCTTAACCGCCTGAATAACGGGCTGGTGATTGTCGAGATGCTGCCGCCGGTCGATACCAGCAAATACGGTAAAGATCAGGTCCGCGAGCTGGCAGCGCACTGCCGTGAACTGATGGTTCAGCATATTGCTCAGCTCGACAAAGAAGTCGCAGAGAGAGAAGCCGCCGGGAAGATCTAATCCGGCGTTAAAAGGGAAAACGAATTCCCGCGTTGTTAGTCGTTTCAGATGGAGCTTATATGTCACTCAGTCGGCGTCAGTTTATTCAGGCTTCAGGGATCGCCCTTTGTGCGGGTGCGATGCCGCTGACAGCCAGCGCCGCCGGGCAGCAACAGCCGCTGCCCATTCCGCCGTTGATTGAATCCCGTCGCGGGCAGCCGCTATTCCTGACGCTACAGCGAAGCCACTGGTCGTTTACCCAGGGAACCCGCGCGCCAGTCTGGGGCATTAACGGGCGCTACCTTGGGCCGACCATCCGCGTGTGGAATGGCGATGACGTAAAGCTCATCTACAGCAACCGCACGCCTGAAAATGTGGCGATGACCATCAGCGGGTTGCAGGTTCCCGGCCCGTTGATTGGCGGGGCCGCGCGCATGATGTCGCCTAACGCCGACTGGGCTCCCGTGCTGCCGATCCGTCAGAGCGCGGCGACGCTGTGGTATCACGCTAATACCCCTAACCGCACTGCCCAGCAGGTTTATAACGGCCTGGCCGGGATGTGGCTGATAGAAGACGAGGTCAGTAAATCTCTGCCCATTCCAAACCACTACGGCGTGGATGATTTCCCGGTCATTATCCAGGACAAGCGTCTGGATAACTTTGGCACACCGGAATACAGCGAGCCGGGTAGCGGTGGCTTTGTTGGCGACACGCTGCTGGTCAACGGCGCGCAAAGTCCGTATGTCGAAGTCTCGCGCGGCTGGGTTCGCCTGCGTCTGCTGAACGCCTCTAACTCGCGCCGCTATCTGTTGCAGATGAGCGATGGCCGCCCGCTGCATGTGATCTCTGGCGACCAGGGCTTTTTACCGGCGCCGGTGTCCGTTAAACAGCTGGCGCTTGCCCCGGGTGAACGCCGTGAAATCCTCGTGGATATGACCAACGGCGATGAAGTCTCGGTGACCTGCGGCGAAGCGGCGAGCATTGTGGATCGCATTCGTGGCTTCTTTGAGCCGTCGAGCATTCTGGTCTCCACGCTGGTGCTGACCCTGCGCCCAACCGGTCTCCTGCCGCTGGTGACCGACAGCCTGCCCATGCGCCTGCTGCCGCAGGAGATCATGAGCGGTTCGCCGGTGCGCAGCCGTGATATCAGCCTCGGCGACGACCCGGGCATCAACGGCGCGCTGTGGGACGTTAACCGTATCGACATTACTGCCCAGCAGGGCACCTGGGAGCGCTGGACCGTTCGCTCCGACATGCCGCAGTCGTTCCATATTGAAGGTGTGTCATTCCTGATCCGCAACGTGAACGGCGCGATGCCATTCCCGGAAGACAGGGGCTGGAAAGACACCGTCTGGGTGGATGGTCAGGTTGAACTGCTTGTCTACTACGGCCAGCCTTCCTGGCCGCACTTCCCGTTCCTGTTCCACAGCCAGACGCTGGAGATGATGGACAGGGGCTCCGTAGGGCAAATGCTGGTTAACCCGGCGCCGTAAGCACAGCATTCCCGGTGCGCCGGGAATGCGTTATGCCCGCCAGAAAAAGCGCGAGCACAGGATCAACACCGGATAAATTTCCAGACGTCCTAAGATCATCGCCGCGCACATCAACAGCTTGGCCTCTTCCTTTAACGTCCCGAAGGTTGATGCCGTTTCGCCAAAGCCCAGCCCCATATTGTTGATACAGGCAGCCACCGTCGCAAATGATGTAAACAGGTCATAGCCCATCAGATTGAGCGCCCAGACGAAAAAGCCTGTGATCATCACGTAGAGAAAGAAGAAGCTCCATACTGAACGCAGGACGCGCTCATTCACCACGCTGTTGCCAACCTTGATGGTCAGCAGCGCCCGCGGATGCGCCAGCTGATTCATCTCCTGAATACTCTGCTTGAACATCATCAGAAAACGCAGGGCCTTAATCCCACCGCAGGTCGAACCCACGCAGCCACCAAAGAAGCTGGCGCTCAGCAGCAGGAATATGGTGTGGGCAGGCCAGTGGGCGTAATCGGCCGTTGAAAGGCCGTTATCGGTCATCATTGAGCTTGCCAGGAAGAAGGCGTGCACCAGGCTGTCGAGAGGGTTATACATTCCCGCGTGCCAGACCTGCCAGGCGGTAATGGCGATAAGCACCGCGGCAGCGGCCAGAAAGAATCTCACCTCCGGGCTGCGGCGAATCGGCTTCAGCGTGCGTCTGACAAGGGCGACATACCAGAGGGTAAAGTTAAACGCCGAAAGCAGCGAAAAGGTGCCGGCGACAAGCTCAATCGCGTGGCTGTCATAAAAACCGATGCTCTCGCTGCGGGTTGAAAAGCCGCCCAGGGATACGGTGGAGAGCCCGTGACAAACGGCATCAAAAAAGGGCATCCCCGCCAGCCAGTACGCCAGCGTGCAGGTTATCCCCAGCGCCAGATAGGTGACCCACAGGGTGCGTGCGGTATCGGCGAGCCGGGGCGTCAGACGCTCCTCTTTAAACGGGCCGGGCATTTCTGACTGGTACAGCTTCATGCCACCGATGCCCAGCAGCGGCAGGACCGCGACGGCCAGCACGATGACGCCCAGCCCGCCAATGAAATTGAGCTGCGCGCGATAATAGAGGTACGATTTGGGCAGGGCGCTGACGTCGCCGATCACCGTTGCGCCCGTGGTGGTGATCCCGGAAACGCCTTCAAAAAGTGCGTCAGCAAAGGAGAGTTGCAGGCCATCGTCCATCCAGAGCGGCATGGCGCTGATTAATGAGAACAGCAGCCAGAACAGGACGATAATCACGAATCCGTCGCGGGTGCGTAGCTGTATACCGGCGTGACGGGTTGCCCGCCAGGCCAGGCCGCCGAGGCTGAAAAAAGTCAAAAAGGTGGTCAAAAAAGCAAAATAGGTTCGCTCTTTATTCAGCAGAGCGATAACCATCGGCGGCAGCATAGACAGGCTGTACAGAAGAACCAGAAACCCGCAGAGATGAAGCACAACCCGCAGCTGGGAGACATGTAACGAATCGTTGAACTTCACAACAGAACTCCGCGCAAGAACCTGTTCCGGGGGAAAATCACCGGAAGTTAGAGTGAATATTATGAGCCAAAATAATCAGGGCGCTGTATTTTAACGACTTCTGTGAATATCTGTCTGCCTCTTGCATCCTTTTCTTCAAATCTGGCGGATGAACAGCGTATAATCCGGCTCCTTTTGTCTATTTTTTCTTCGGAAGCATTATGAGCGCAATTTCCCTGATCCAGCCGGATCGTGACCTTTTCTCGTGGCCCCAGTACTGGGCGGCCTGCTTTGGACCGGCGCCGTTCCTGCCGATGTCCCGGGAAGAGATGGACCAACTGGGCTGGGATAGCTGCGATATCATTCTGGTCACGGGCGATGTCTACGTTGACCACCCGAGCTTTGGTATGGCCATCTGCGGCCGCATGCTTGAAGCGCAGGGCTTCCGCGTGGGGATCATCTCCCAGCCAGACTGGAACAGCAAAGACGACTTTATGCGTCTGGGTAAACCGAACCTGTTCTTCGGCGTGACCGCCGGCAACATGGACTCGATGATCAACCGCTATACCGCCGACCGTAAGCTGCGCCATGACGATGCGTACACACCGGATAACGTGGCGGGCAAACGCCCTGACCGCGCCACGCTGGTCTACACCCAGCGCTGTAAAGAAGCCTGGAAAGATGTGCCGGTGATCCTGGGCGGCATTGAGGCGAGCCTGCGTCGTACCGCGCACTATGATTACTGGTCTGATACCGTGCGCCGCTCGGTGCTGGTGGACTCCAAAGCCGACATGCTGATTTACGGTAACGGCGAGCGTCCACTGGTAGAAGTGGCGCACCGTCTGTCGCAGGGCGAGCCGGTGAGCAGCATCCGCGACGTGCGCAACACCGCCATCATGGTGAAAGAAGCGCTGCCGGGCTGGCGCGGGGTGGATTCCCGCATCATCGATATGCCGGGCAAAATCGATCCTATCCCGCACCCGTATGGCGAAGATCTGCCGTGCGCCGATAACAAACCGGTTGAGCCAAAGAAAGCGGAAGCGAAGGCAATCGTCGTGCAGCCGCCGCGCCCGAAACCATGGGAAAAGACCTATGTGCTGCTGCCGTCCTACGAGAAGGTGAAAGCCGATAAGGTGCTCTACGCCCACGCGTCCCGTATTCTGCACCATGAAACCAACCCCGGCTGTGCGCGTGCGTTGATGCAGAAGCACGGCGAGCGTTTTATCTGGATCAACCCACCGGCGATCCCGCTCTCCACCGAAGAGATGGACAGCGTCTTTGCGCTGCCGTACAAACGCGTGCCGCACCCGGCGTACGGCAACGCCCGTATCCCGGCGTATGAGATGATCCGCTTCTCGATCAACATCATGCGCGGCTGCTTCGGCGGCTGTTCCTTTACTCTTGTTTTTATGTATTTAGAGTTAAACTCTACTTTTCTATTTTTAGAATTCAAGCTATTCATCGTAATTGAGAGATATCCTTTTAATGTTCAGCAAGCCTGTTAAAAGCACTTTATCTGAACCGCGTTTTGCCTAAATCCTGCTCAATATATACTCTCCCTGAGTTCTGAAATCCTCAAATTCCCCAATCTTAAAGCATTGATACATAGATGATGTCAGATAATGCGCAATCATCTCACCGCCAATATGGATCCGTTCCGGGTGTGGGTATGTCGCCTGTATAGCCCTTTGTTCATTCATCATTACAGGAATTGTCTGCAACAAATCCCCATCCAAGATTTGGCACTCAGGTTTTACTCCTGTTCCGTATTGTAATTGCTCTGATTCGAAATCATGGACTGAGCGATAGGCGAACGAAACGATATTTCCTGTTTCCTCGCAAATTGCGAACTGATAAACACTGGTTGTCACCGTTGAAGAAGAGGGAATTGCATGGTCATGCTTGTATTGTTTCCACAGCCTCCTTAGACAGGCCGATGTATGATAATTGAGATTTTGTATACCTGATACGACCATTCTGGTTGATGCTTCAAGCAACCAGGTGTTAGAAAATCCACCTGCCCCCGTTCCTGCTATGATGGTTCTTAGCTGGGGGATGTAACCTGCTTTGGAAACAAAAGATAACGGCTCCCCATTATCGGTGACGGCAAGGGTATCTGTTACAATCAGTGCTTGTGCTTCGTCTGTATAAAATATCAGTGATGACATATTTTCCTCATCCAGAAAAGACATTACATGAATCACAGAACAGGTCACTACAACCACGTGAAAGGGAGTCAGACCATTTTCCAGAGGTAAATATATTCTTGTGTTTGGACGCGTTGCGGTTCTCTGTAAAAAATATATAGCACAAACAAAAGTCCCCGCAGGGATAAATATAGTTATATGCGCTTTTTCTGCTGGCTTTTACAATTGAAAGTGACAGGTAAACGAAATGTGTTACAGGTTTCTTTTGCTTTTCGTTGGGTTCTGTATATGCGAATTTACCCTGTGTGTTATTTTTGCAATGGACTCAGGCTGTATTCAATCAATTAAGGTTTACTTCTGGCATTAAGATGTATCCGTTGCCTGTTTTTTAAGGGCACGGTTTGTGCCGGGAAATGAAAATCACATCTTAAGTTCTTCACTCAAAGGATTTGTGATGTTTATCACGTATGGTCCGGGTAACGTGTTGAGGTCAATGTATTGCATCGTGATGGTGTCGTTACATCTTTTACTTTCCTCCTGATTTGCATATTCACTCCCGGCAACCTGGTTGTTTGTTTTTTCTTCTTCCGGATTTATAGTGTAGGCATGAGGTGGCGTTTCAGGGCGACAGACTGTGAGGATAATCACTAACATTCATGCGCGTTATGGGCGTGTCAGCAAACTGGATGCAACAGAGCCGAAACTGAAATTTGAACCCGGATTTCTGTATGCTGAAATACCTTATATTAGCGGCATCCAGAATCGAAAACTGAGCCGATATGTACACTTTTATCTTATGGATAAAGCTATCCTGCAGGCCAGGGATTTAAAGCCTTTAGCCCGGGCATTTTTACGCTGGATAAGGTGGCTGGAGGATAACGGACTTGACCCTTTCACCCCGGGAACGTTGAAATACCAAAGCCCTACATATGGCTTCAGGGAGTATCTTCTGGGGGCCGTAAGGCAGGGGCGCATCGCCTCATCCACCGCGGCGGTGTACATCAGCGTTATCCGACGGTTTTACGTATTTCTGGGCAAGTGTGGTGAGCTGGCTGCCAGCTCATTTTTTACGTTGGTCGAAAAAGTCGTTGACGGGCGACGCAAGGTGATAAGTTCGGATCTTGCCATCAGGATAACCAGCACAACAAAAAGGACAATCAACCCACTGAATGATGCAGAGGTTCATATCCTGGATGAGGCACTGAAATCTGAGTCCGGGTTGTTCAGTTTAATGATTGTGCTGATGAAAAATTGTGGGCTACGGCTGGATGAAATGCTGACCCTGCCGTCGTCACTCTTTACTGAAGAGTACCTTGCCAGTGTCCCTGTATCTGAGTTGACCATCAGGGGGCTTCATATTGGTCCGAGATGCGGAGTTCATACGAAGTTTGGGATGACGCGAGAACTCTTCATCACCAGACGATTGTACGAGCAGGTTCTGGATTATCTGGCGGATGAGGAGTATGAAAAGAAGATCCAAAAATGGCGTGCACGACAGGGTGGGGAAGGGCGGCACGAGCCTTTATTTTTAATGGCAAACGGGAAACGGATGTCTGAAAAAGCCTTTTACTCCCGCTGGTACAGTTTTCGCCATCGCCTGGCCCGGTCTGCTCCGGGAAATGTGTTCAGACATAAACCCCATGATTTGCGGGCAACGTTTGCGACCCATTTTTTACGCTCGGCACTGAGTTGCTATCCCGATCAGGCCGCAAATGCGCTGGGTACAGTAAAATACTGGATGGGCCATAAAAGCGAAAATACGACGATGAAATACATCGTCTTTCTTCAGCAAAACCAGATTTCTGATGCAGTCGCCGGGGTCATGGACGCATTGATTGACGGTGCTGCAGGTCGCGATGGAGCCATATATGAGCCGGAGTGAAACGCAGATAACGTGGATGGCCGAAAATGTGCTGTCATGGGAGACGGTCAGCGGACACATCACTCAGCGGGATCTGAACCGATATTATTTACTTGACGTTTATCTTCAGGCTCATTTTTCAGATTATGTGTTGCTCCCCGGATGGTTTAGTGAACATTCGCATCTTGCCCGCCCTGAAAAACGCGATTTTATTGCCTCTCTGAAACGATTTCTTCTGTCTTACCGTCCCGCCGGAAGGTTAACCATTTTCCGTTATCTCAATATGTTTTTTATATGGCAGTCAGTCAATCAGTATGACTATGGCACGGCTGAAGGCGTTGAAATGTATATTAAACATCTCATGAACGATATTCGTCGGCGAAAAATTTCAGTCAGGATGGCAAGACACTACTTGTCCGTGGTCAACCGGTTTTTGCTTACGGGCGGGCAGATTCAGAGGCGGTATGAATATGAATTCTTACCGAAAGGAACGTATCAGCAGCAGGGAAGGGATAGCTATACCAGGAATGAACTTTCCGAGATCCTGAGGCAGTTGTCATCCATGAATGAGTTCCTTGCGGGATGTATCCGGGAGCATATCGCTAAATCGGAAAAAGGGGTGCGGCATTTCTCACCGTCTTTGCTGGCACCTGTTTATGAAGCGTATTTCCGGTATCCGGGAGAGAACGGGGTCAGCAGGGCAGAGATCATCATCAGGGACGTTCTGGAAAATTACTTTCTTACTTCTTTTTTTCTGTTCTGTTACCACACATGGGGAAACACCTCTCAGGTTCTGGGTCTGACGCGGGATGATATACATCTGGATGAAAAGGGTATCAGCACTGATTATGTTTATAAGGGGAGAGCGAATAAGTATATACGTCTGACGATAGGTAAATCGGAGTATGTGACCAAACGTGCGGGCTATTACTGGTTTCTGTCTTTTATCAGGCTCAGGGACGACATCGTTAACTATCTGGTTTCCGCAGATAACTTCCCTCCGGTACAGGCGCTGTTTCTGAGTGAGCCGCAGGTGAAATTCCGTAAGCTTTATTCTCTTAATCCCAGTCATCTGACTAAATTTTCTAACTCTGAGGGGGCGTGGGCCACGATGCGGCAGCTTAATCCCTCGCTTCCATCAATTACCGTTTCTGGCTTGCGCAAAACGTCTGAGCAGTATACGGACAGAACATTAAAGAATGGTCTGATTACGGCGGAAAAAGCACAGCATAACTGGGGCACTTACAGGCGGAATTATGCTGCAGGTAACCCACAGGGGGCGAAGGAAAACTTCAGTGCTGCACTTGATACGCTTATGAATCAGGGGATTGCGACACGTGCGTTATCCGAGCGGGTAAAAGTTGCTGATGAGCTGGGGATCGATCTGCGTGGAAGCGATGAGGGTGTGGATCTTTTATTGAATGGCCTGGGATGTCGATCGCAGGAGCCGCCTACAGATATTGAATTGCGCTTTATAAAAAAGCAAAAACGATTTGGCCGGACACCAAAGGCTTGTGCGGATTTTTCTCATTGTGTCGAATGTTCAAAAAGTTGCGTTGTGGAAACGCTGGAGTCTGTATGGCTCCTGCTGTCATTCAGGCATGCTATCGAGTATGGAAAACCGTTGTACATCGGTTCGGTCAATGCTGTGGAGCGTTATGAAACGTTACTCCTGAAGATTGATTTACGGCTTGGGCTGGTAGATGAGGCGACCCTGAAAAAAGCGCGCGTTAAACTTCAGCGAGAAGGTGTGGCTCCGGTATGGCAGATTTGAAGAAAAAAGAGGTAAGCCGTAGTCGAATGGCGGAGTTTCCTGCCGGAACGCCGCTTCGTTCAGGGGATGAGTTTCCGACTGAGGATATCATCTGTGAGGCACTAGAAAACAAAAGCTTTGAACGTCTGAATAACTGCCTGGTTATCGCCAGCTCAGATGAACATGATATGCGTTTTATCAATGAGGAGACGCTGAATATTTATTTCAGGGATGATGTCTGGACCAATCGCTATGTCAGAACCCATATTGGTGAAACGTTAAGAACCGTTAATTTTTCAGGCATACGGGATCCTGAACTGCGTCTTGAAGCCAAAATCATCTCAGCCAGCCTGCTCTGGATTGTCGGCAGGACCGCGAAGACGCAGTCACTGATCCGGAAATGTGCAAACATTGTGGCGGGAGCCCGTATTATTGAGTCTATGGGGTATCGCAGTCTGTTTCAGCTTCGTTTTCCGCTTGTCCGGAATGCTTTCATTGTAAAGATGAAGGAGGAGGATGAGCACGGCAGGAAGCGTTCTGAAAGAACATTACGTAATTACTTTATGGACCTGGCGGATATCTCGCTGACAGGTCATACCCGTCTTCGAAAATACGGTTACTTTCCTGATATTAGCTTCGACAGTTACAACAGTGTGGATGATTCAAACCAGACATATTGTATGCCTTTCAGTCTTATGATGTCTGTCTGGGAAGGGCTGATTACTGAACTGGATGCTGAAATCAGTGATTTCGATTTTGACGGGTTTTCCCGGCTGTGCGCTATCATAAACGGTTTTTATGATTCGCCTTACTATACGTCGATGCTGGAAGCCCGTAAAAGAGGGACAGCAAAAAGCATACCGGATTACCGGGCCGCGTATTACTACAATATTGTTGCCGGGGAAATTCGGGCGCTTTTCGCGACACTTGGCCCCGGGATGCAGGGCTGGTTCTCGGTACATAAAAATAAGCGCTGGAGATCTGATTTTATTGGCGTTGATCACATAAAGCTGAACACCTGGCATTTTGAGCTGACGTTAAAAGTCATGAATGTGATACAGGCCATGTCGGGGATGAGACACAGCGAAGTGCTTGGCGTGATGCACGGTTCACTGATTTATGATGGTGATATCCTGGGACTTCGTTCGGTGTTGCATAAGTTCGCCCCGGAAGGTGGAAGTCACGAAGACTGGGTTGTTTGTCGCTATGTGGAAAAGCCTTTTCAGCATTTACGCAGAATTAATCAAATCATGACAGGCCTGGACGGGAAGACGCTGGACAATGTTCCATTGTCTTTAAATATCAGGTCGTGGTTCTCGGAGCAAAAACTCTCTTTTATGGGGACGCAGCGCCAGACTGAGTGGGCAAAGAAATTTGTGAAAAGACACCATCTGTTCATCCGACGTGACCATATTGATGAGTTCAGGCTTTTAAATCCAAACATACGTGATGATGAACGCGTTGCGATGGAGATTCGGGAGGGGGCTTTCTGGCCATTGCGAACCCATCAGTTTCGCCGTTCACTTGCTGTACACCTCAGGCGTCTTGATCTGATTTCTACTAATGATCTTATCCGGCAGTTTAAGCACTTAATCAGAGGCATGACGGAGTGGTATATGTCCGGTGCACTCAACGCTTCGCATTTTAGCCGGGCGATCCCTCAGGCATTCGCTGCCGAGATTGAAAGGGTTGATACCGAACTCTCAGCTTCCAGGGCTGTTTCTTATCAGCATGAAGGCCTGCTTTATGGCGAAGGCGGGAAGTTACTGATGTCCCAGAGAGGTGGGCACTTACATCAGATGACGTTTCCTACACTGAAAAAAGCGATGAGCATGGCTAAACGAGGCGGGCAAAAACTGGTATCTCTTGGAAACGGTTTTTATTGCATGAATGGCCATGACTGCGAGTTTAAGGCGGTTGTTCAGTCAGCGTCCTGCAATCCGGGATGTGAGAACATGCTGGCCGGAGCTGATTCTGTTCCCGTGTGGAAACGCAGGATGGCTCATTATGACAACCTTCTGGAGATTGCCGTGCGAAATAATGCTCCTCAGGCTGACAGGGATTTTCTGATGCTTGAGAGAGATTTTTATGCAGATGCTGTCCGCTTTTTTGAAAAGGATGAATAGAGCATGACGAACGAACAGTCGGGGGTTAAAAAAACACAGGCAAGAGCAGAGCAGGCCCTGAGGGAACTGATGTTATCAGGGGAGCGTATCAGCCAGTATGCTGTGGAAAAACGAGCGGGGCTGGCAAACGGCACCCTGAATTATAACTGTCCTGAGTACAGGCAGGTCAGGGAGGCTATCCGCAGTCTGAAAAAAACGTGCCAGGGCACCGCGCCGGTTGATGAGCAGGGCATTGAGCAGCAGATCAAGCTGAAAGAAAAGTATCGCCGTCAGAGAAATGAGCTGAGGGAAGAAATCAAAAAGATGATGGCTGAAAATGTAGAGCTGTTACATAACCTTATACTTTTACAGCAGTATGTCAGGGAGCTTGAACGCAACACCGGGAGGGAGAAAGGGGACGTCATTCCGTTCTCGGGTGGTGTCAGGGACTGAGGCTATACTGAACGGAAGGACGCGAGGTGAATCGCCACGCGTTTAACAGACACCTCAGAGTCATTTAAGATGACTTAAAGAGAGGTGCCCATGAGCGGTAAGCGTTATCCTGAAGAGTTTAAAACTGAAGCAGTCAAACAGGTTGTTGATCGCG
>NZ_LNII01000162.1:0-10467 GCF_001463365.1 Enterobacter sp. 50793107
TGAATATGGAAAGAGTTTTTACCCAGATCGATACCAATGAGCGCAATGTTTTCCATGATAGTTCTCCGAATGAAAGCCTGTCCTCAGCATAATACCGGGAAGGAGGGAGTGACCATCTCATTAAATATTCTCGTTTGCGGGATAAAAGTGACCTGACGCAATATTTGCGTTTTGATGCTTATTGATAATGTTGTCACAAAAAGTGAGGGTGACTGCATGGATAAATTACTTGAGCGTTTTTTACAGTACGTTTCGCTGGATACCCAATCTAAACCGGGTGTCCGCCAGGTGCCAAGCACCGAAGGCCAGTGGAAGTTATTAAACCTGCTCAAAGAGCAGCTTGAGGCCATGGGGCTGGTCAATGTCACCCTGAGCGAAAAAGGCACTGTGATGGGAACGCTGCCTGCCAACGTCCCCGGTGATATTCCGGCGATTGGCTTTATCTCCCATGTCGACACCTCTCCGGATTTTAGCGGTAAACATGTTAATCCGCAGATTGTGGAAAACTACCGTGGCGGTGACATTGCGCTGGGAATAGGTGACGAAGTGCTTTCGCCGGTAATGTTCCCGGTGCTGCACCAGCTCCTCGGGCAGACGCTGATCACCACGGATGGCAAAACGCTGCTGGGGGCAGATGACAAAGCGGGTATCGCGGAAATCATGACGGCACTGGCGGTGCTGAAAGGAAAAAATATTCCGCACGGTGATATCCGTGTGGCCTTTACGCCGGACGAAGAGGTGGGCAAGGGGGCGAAACATTTTGATGTCGAGGCCTTTAACGCGCAGTGGGCCTATACCGTGGACGGCGGTGGCGTGGGCGAACTGGAATTTGAAAACTTCAATGCCGCGTCCGTGACCATCAAAATTGTGGGTAATAATGTGCATCCTGGCTCCGCCAAAGGTGTGATGGTGAATGCGCTGTCGCTGGCGTCCCGTATTCATGCGGAAGTCCCGGCGAATGAGAGCCCGGAGCAGACCGAAGGTTATGAAGGTTTTTATCACCTGACCAGCATCAAAGGCACGGTGGACAGCGCGCAGATGCACTACATCGTGCGTGACTTTGACCGTAAAGCGTTCGAAGCGCGCAAGCGTAAGATGATGGAAATCGCGAAGAAGGTGGGTAAGGGGCTACACCCGGACTGCTATATTGAGCTGATTATTGAAGACAGCTACTACAATATGCGCGAGAAGGTCATGGAGCATCCGCATATCCTGGATATCGCCCAGCAGGCCATGCGCGACTGCGATATTGAACCGGTGCTGAAGCCGATTCGCGGCGGCACCGACGGTTCGCAACTGTCCTTCATGGGATTGCCGTGCCCGAATCTCTTTACCGGGGGATACAACTACCACGGTAAGCATGAGTTTGTGACGCTGGAAGGGATGGAAAAAGCGGTGAAGGTGATTGTGCGGATTGCGGAGTTAACCGCGAAGCGTTAAGACATCGCCCGGTGGCGCTGCGCTTACCGGGCCTACAGGAACAGGTAGGCCGGGTAAGGCGTAGCCGCCACCCGGCATCTGGAAAAGGAGTGCCCATGTCAAACTACCGTCGCCATTACGTCCCCGGCGGCACTTGGTTTTTTACCGTTAACCTGCAAAACAGACAGAGCGATTTACTTACCCGCCATATTGATAGCCTCCGCCAGGCCACCTCCTCGGTGAAACGATCAAAGCCCTTTACGATTAATGGCTGGGTGATCCTTCCTGAACATATGCACTGTATCTGGACCTTGCCGGAAGGTGACAGCGATTTTTCCGGGCGCTGGCGTGAGATCAAAAAAACGTTCTCACGAAATATTGAAATGCGCCATATCTGGCAGGCGCGTTTCTGGGAACATACCATCCGCAACGACAATGATTACCGCCGACATATGGATTACATCTACCTCAACCCGGTGAAACATGGGTACGTTGGTAAGGTTGTCGACTGGCCGTTTTCAACGTTTCATCGGGATGTACGGGAAGGGTTGTATCCGGCGGATTGGGCCGCGGAGATTGTGGATTTTGCGGCGGGGGAGTGGAAGTAAAAACGCCGGGTAAGCGTAGCCGCCACCCGGCAATACATTACAACTCAGTCCTCAAAGAACCAATACCCGCTGTTGACCAGCGCGGCAAGCATGGCGAGGAAAGAGGGATCTTCCAGGGCGTCGCCAAAGGTATCGGCAGTCAATACCAGATGGCTGGCGATGGCTTCCAGCGCCGGGCGATGCGGAGAATCCAGCTTCTCACCGTTGACGAAGACATCTTCACCGATGCGCAGCACGCGTAACCCACCCAGGCGAACCAGCTTGTCACCCTGCTGCAGCGCATCATAAATCTCGTCGGCCTGGTACGGCGGCTCCGGAGGTGCCACATCCAGCTCGTGACGTGACTGGCTGATAAACTCACCAAACCACTGTCTGAAATGTTCCGGCTCGTTGATCAGATCCAGCATCATGCCGCGCAGCTTATCCAGTTCTGCTGGCAGAATGTCTGCCGGATGCTCGCGGGAAGGCACATCCGGATCGCTGTAGCGATGGCTGCCCAGCTCGCGTTGCAGAACGTAATCGGCAAAACCGCTGATCATCTCACGACCACTTGGCGCGCGGAATCCGACAGAATAATTGAGGGAGTTTTCCAGCGAGTAGCCTTCATGCGGGAATCCCGGCGGAATATAAAGAATATCTCCCGGCTCCAGCTCTTCGTCGATGATCCCGTCAAACGGATCCACCTGAAGCAGGTCAGGATGCGGGCAGTGCTGTTTCATCGGCACTTTTTCACCCACGCGCCAGCGGCGGCGGCCGGTCCCCTGAATGATAAACACATCGTACTGATCCAGATGTGGGCCAACGCCGCCCCCTGGCACGGAGAAGGAGATCATAAGATCGTCCATTCGCCAGTCGGGCAGGGCGCGGAACGGGCGCATTAAGGCTGCCGTCGGCTCGTGCCAGTGGTTGACCGCCTGCACCAGTAATGACCAGTTATTTTCACCGAGGTGATCGTAGCTTTCGAAAGGACCATGGCTGACCTGCCATTTTCCATCCTGGTGGCTCACCAGGCGGCTGTCGACTTCGTTTTCCATGGCCAGGCCAGCCAGTTCATCAGGCGAGATAGGGTCGACAAAATTGCTGAACCCGCGCTTAAGAACTACCGGGCGTTTCTGCCAGTAGCGTTCAATAAACTCGGGCCAGTTCAGTGCTAAGTGATAATCCATATTTTTTTATTCCGCAGGCTCTTACTGAGTCGGATTATAACGGAAGCGCAGAAGCCTGGGTGCGAGATCCGCGCATTTTTCACATAACGGGCTAACTATCGTTCGATGTGGGCTGCTGACGGCCAAAAATCACTTCCATTCTGGCACCGCCAAGTAAACTTTCACCGGTTTCGATTTTGCCGTCGTACTGGTCGACGATCTCGCGTGCGACGGACAACCCCACCCCCTGGCCGGGACGCAATGTATCCGCACGCTGACCGCGATCAAATACCACGTCACGTTTGTTTCGCGGGATCCCCGGGCCATCGTCCTCAACAATGATGTGCAGCTCGTTGTCCGTCTGACGGGCGGAAACCTCCACGAACTCCAGACAATATTTACAGGCGTTATCGAGCAGGTTACCCATCACCTCCATGAAATCATTTTTTTCGCCGACGAAACTGATTTCAGGAGAGATATCGAGACTGATGTTCACCCCTTTACGCTGATACACCTTATTCAGCGCAGAGGTCAGGTTATCCAGCAGTGGTGCCACGGGGTGCAGCTCCCGGCTCAGCAGGGCGCTGCCGGAACGCATGCTGGCGCGATGAAGATAGTAGCCAATTTGCTGCGAAATACGGCTGATCTGCTCAAGCATAACCGGCTCGGCATCATCGACGCTCATTCTGGAGCTGCGCATGGATCGCAGGGTGCTTTGCATGACGGCCAGCGGGGTCTTCAGGCTGTGAGTGAGGTCAGTCAACGTTGTGCGGTATTTATCGTAGCGCTCGCGTTCACTTTTCAGCAGGCGGTTAAGGTTACGCACCAGACTTGTTAGCTCACGCGTTGTCTCAGGATTAAGCTTCTCGCGATGATGCTCCTCCAGCTCGCGAACCTCTTTCGCCAGCGATTCAATCGGGCGCAAACTCCACCAGGCGGCAATCCACAGCAGCGGTATGACCAGCAGCAGATTGGCAGCCAGCACGTAGACGAACCAGCCCCAGACCCGATAAGAGCGTTTAAGCTCGACGGGGATGGTATCCACCACCACGATGGTCAGCTGCGGCATGTCAGGCGTGGCGGGATAGAGGTTGATGGCGACGGAGTGGGTCATTTCTGTTTCGGCGTCATCGGCGCGGATCTCATTCAGCTTTTTTTGCAGAGAGCGATCTTCGCGCAGCAGGCTGCTGGTGGTATTCAGATCGGCTTCAATTTCATGAAATCCGTTGGTTTTAAGCCATTCCGGGCGGATGCTTTTCACCAGCCAGGGAACATCACGCTGTGCCCACAGCAGTTTCCCTTTTTCATTGTAAATCAGCGCCAGCGTGGGACTCTGCTGGTTAAGATTCTCCGGCATTTCGACGCTGATCTGGTTGTTTTCCCACTTTGCGAGGGTATAAAACAGGTTGCTCTCACCGCGCAGCAGACGAAAGGTCGTTTTATCAAAGCTGACGCTGTAACCAACCAGCGCCACCATGCCGTAAGAAAGCGACAGCACCAGCACAACAGCGGCTGTGGCCAGCAAAAAACGAACCCGCAGTGAAAGGGGCATAATGTGCCGCATTAGTCGTTTCATTTAGCGTAATTCGAACAGGTAGCCCTGACCGCGCACGGTTGTGATCACATCATGCGGATACTGCGCCTGAATCTTCTTACGCAAACGGCCCATCAGCACATCAATGGTGTGACTCTCACGCAGTTCGGCATCCGGGTAAAGCTGGAGCATTAAGGAGTCTTTGCTCACCACTTTACCGTTGTTACGGATCAGCGTTTCCATGATGGTGTATTCGAAGGCCGTCAGTTTGATGACTTCATTGTTGATTGAGAATTCCCGCCGGGAGAGATCCACCTGGAAAGGTGGAAGGGAAATCACCTGGGAGGCGAGCCCGCTGTTGCGGCGTAACAGGGCCTGCATGCGTGCCGCCACTTCTTCAATATGAAACGGTTTGGTGACGTAATCATCGGCACCGGCACTGAGCACTTCCACTTTGTCCTGCCAGCCTTCACGCGCGGTCAGCACCAGGACAGGAAGGGAGACATCGTGGCTGCGCCAGCGGCGAATCAATGACAGTCCGTCTTCGTCAGGTAACCCGAGATCAACGATGGCGATATCCGGCAGGTGTTCATTGAGATAATAATCGGCTTCTTTTGCATCTTCCGCATCATCCACCTGATGTCCCATCTCCTGAAGCTGAACCTTCAGGTGATGACGTAGCAATGCGTTATCCTCAACAACCAGTACGCGCATCATCTTTCTCCCAGAATTAATAGTATGAATAGTTTAACGCTGATTATGGAGTTTGGAACCAGCGTCATGAAATTAAATGACTTTTTTAATACTTCCAATCCCTTGGGGGCGTCCTGGGGGCAAAGCTGTCGGCATCTTATTGTTCAGCATGTTGACCTGATCCTGGTTCATATCGCCGATCCACTTCGAATACACCTCGTACACCATACGCGCATCCTCATGACCCATCTGGCTGGCGATAAAGGAAGGGTTAGCACCGGCCATAAGCGTCCAGCAGGCGTATGTGTGTCGGGACTGATAAGGATTTCTCTCACGTATTCCCGAAAGTTTAGTGCCCCGTTTCCATCCATACGAAATCGAGTTTTTGGAAAAAAAGCTCTCATTCACTGACGATTTCTTTTCCGGGGAAAACACAAACCGCAGATTTTGTGGCTCTGTTTTGCCGATTTCACGGTGATGGAAAATGATCTGCTGTCTTGGGTTATTGCCTGTGATTTCGAACTGCTCCAGCAGCGCATCATGTGCAGGCTTAAGCAGCGTGATCGTTCGTATACCAGCATCTGTTTTCGGCGGCACAAACACACGCTTGTTCGTCAGGCTTCTTGATACGTGAATTTCACCTTTTCTCAGATCGATATCCTCCCACGCCAGAGCACAAATCTCGCCGGGCCTCATTCCCGTGTGGACGGCTACAATGATGATCAAAGCCAGTTTTCGGGGAAGGGCGGCAATCAGTGCCTGGTACTCATGAAGTAGAAGCGGATCGGGGTCTGCCTTAGATAGCTTCAGCCGGGACACGCCCTCATAAGGAGCGTTTAATATAAACTGACTTCGATTAGCAAGCTTCAGCATTTCTGATAAAACCGCCATCTGTTTATTGACTGTTGAGGGCGCGCGCCCCTTTTTAACCAGGTTAGGCATTGAAGGGTTTAATACGCTGCCGGTCAGCAGTTCTTTGCGGTAATTCAGTATATCGGCGTGCTGAATATCAGCCAGTGGAGTATTTTCTCCCACAACACGTTTCAGTGTGTTAACTGCAGATGTGAGAGAATGAAGGGTAGCCCCCGACACTTCCAGAGCCTTTGTATCAATGAAAAAATCGCTCAGCTCTTTAAATGTCGTGATCCGCTTAGTTGATGAAAATTTTTTCAGAGCCTTCGATTCAGGGAAGCGCGCAGCGTAGTCGAACTGGCCGAACTGGATCTCACTCACGATGACTGCACGAAGGTTTCCCGCCTTCTTGATGTTACTGCTGTTAACCACCCAGCCACGGAGAACTTCGCGGCAGCGAATGCCGCGATAGGTAAACGTGATTCTGATTTTTCCGTTATGAAGTTCAACGCCGGTTGGAAAGTTCATCATGCTTCCTGAATAAATCTATTAATCAGCGGAAAGTTGTACCAGACCAAAGCGCGTTTGCTTTCTCCACCGGGTACTGCGGGTACTCGCTTAAAATGAACCCCTTCAATCCAGCTTCCGAGGCGATAAGCTTTTATTTGCCTGTCATCCAGCCCCGTTTTCTCAGTTAGCCTTCCCGCCACCATCCACTCTTCATCGAAAATGATTTGCGCCATGCTTAACTCCATGACGCCGCCACGAGCAGAGTACCGTAGCGGCAGATAGTATATTGATTGTCAAAAATCACCGACCAAGGCCAGGGAGGCACATAAGATGCCTGGCACCGATCATTGCCGTTGCCACGTAACTACGGGGGCGGTTAACAACCTCAACCATAATTTTTCTCCCTTTGAACTTGATGGTGTAAAAAGTCTGTTTGTCGCTGCGACCATGCTCGCCATATTTATCAAAATGGCATTTGAGCGCGGCGGCGCATGCTGGCCCGCCGATGCTGTCTCCCTTGCTACGGTTAATCAGACGCACAGGAGCCTTCCTGATGGTTGATCACGCCGCAGGCAAGCCCGGCGGCCATAGCCGGTAATTCCTCATACTGATTGCAATATGCCGGGTTGGAACATAAGCCCTGCAGCGCTGCAATGGTCAGCTGTTGCTGGTAGGTAATCGATGAAAGGGGCGCGTTTGTTTCAGCTACTGGTTCGTGCTCGGCATCCGGCTTTGCAGTAACGGCTGGAGGATCGAGTGCGACAGATTTTGGTGGTGCCGGGCGGCGGTATTCCACGATCGCATCAAGCGCTATTTTCTGACGAACGCTGATATCGTCAGACCACTGTTCAAGAATCGTAGTAGCAACGTCCTGTACTTCTTCATCACTGAAATCAGGCGACAGACAGAATTCAGTCGAGGTGATATCTGCAATCAGTAACGGGAAAATATGCTCGATGTCTTTACCCGTGGTGGTGATGAGATTTTCGATATCATCCTGGTCACCGATGTTTGTGCGCCCGGACATCAGCTCGTTTAATGCATGGGCGATTTCAATCTCGCGAACACTTAGCGCTGGTGGCACTTCCTGTTTTTCGACTTCATTTGAGGGGGCGGTATTTATCAGTGCATCGACGGAAAAGACGCCTCCGCCCAGGTTCTCCACTTTCGGCTGGTCCGTGGGCTGCTGCACTGACGCTGAGCTCTGAGCGAATGCCTCATTGAGTTCTTTGTCGAGCTGCGCAGCTTTGGCAGGGCAAACTGCTGGTGGCTGAGTTTCGCCAGGTACATGCGGTTTGGCTTCATCATTTTCGTTTACCTCAGGGGTGGCGCGGGATTTTGGGCGGCAAGCCGCATCAACCGTTTTCTGATCTGGGTGCGCGTGGTCAAATTCAACCAACTCGCGATTGATGTACTCGCGCAGCGCGATAGGATCTATCCAGAGTTCTTCCGGAGCCGATTTAATCAAGGCGATGATGGCTGCCCGGGAATAATCCAGAATACCGGGGGTGCCGCGCAGTTTTTTCCACCATGCAGTAAAGCGGGGGTCCTGTTCTGCTTCGGCCATGGCTTTCGCCGGAATAAATAATCTATTCGGGATCCCGTAAATATCGATCTCGTCGTACATGCCCAGAATCGCAACAGCAACCTCTATCTTCAGCGTAGACAGGTTGTGTGCCAGATCCGGGCTACGGTCTGTCTTGTTTCCTCCGCCCAGAGTGGAGTCAGTGTCCGCGCGGTTTTCTTCGGTGTTAGTGCTAGCAGGCTGAGGTCGCTTATCAATCGGCGTATCGATCCATTTAGTGATCTGTTTTTTAATGTCCGGCCACTGTGCAGATTCTTTTGTGTTCTCACGTACCCAGGCGAGTAAATGCTCCTGCCGTTCCGGTGCCAGGGCCAGCGATCGTGTTTCTTTGGATAGTGCTTCGGCCAGCTCGCGGGCAAAGCTGGGTTCATCATCATTCTTCAGATCGACGATCTGGCCGTACTGCGCTGAAGTGATTCCAGGGACCGGGCCGAACAGTGCCAGACAAGCTGCCCGGGATGCCTGGTCGAGCTGCGCAACGATTTTAATTTCTTCCTGTGCCTTGTTGTCGTCCCATTCCGTCTTTTCTTCAGATTCAGGCTGTGGCGCCGCAGCTGGTTCACCTGCATTCACATTCCAGATAGCCACGGTATCGAAAAATTCAGGTGAGAAAACATCAAGCTCAGGGCACGGCAAACCGTCACGATGCTCCCAGATTTTCACTTTAAAATAATCATCAATATGTTCAGGGTGCTCAGCCGCCAGCTTGCCGAAAATAACGGCTTCAGCGATGGCTTTTGTTGCAGCATTAACTGCGGTTGCAAGCGGTTTTAAATCAGGGTGTTTTTTTAATGCTTTATCTTTTGGGAAATAAGCACCACCAAATACTTTTAACTCAATAGACATAATGACCTCGCTAAATATTTGAAAAATGATGTTGAATGAAATGGCTTGCGGATGCCGCGTTTTACCTTTCTTAAAGCGTCACGGTTTTCTCTTTTTTCATTGCATTGCTCACATAAATAAACTGTGCGCTTAAAGGGGTATATGTCTGTTTTCCTTTCGTGCATTTCCGATTTTTTATATTCGCGGCAGCAAACAGCGCAATGACAAATGATGTCATCCATATCAGTTAAGTAGTTGGCGTTTGTGATCGTAATAGGACATGCCGCAGACGTTCTGTGCTTCTGCGAATTTCACAGACAGCAAGCTAATGTGCTTAACAGCGCATACTGGACAATGAAACTCGCCCAGCACATAGCCACCATCAAGCACAACGGTTACAGGGCCAGAGGCTGGTAAATGAACCACGCCAGAAATAATCCCGTTAATATTAAATGTCGCCATTTCTTTGTTTACTATTGCCAGACCCATTTCAATGGTTTTTACTTCTAATTTCATTTCAGACACCTTGTTTTGGTTGAGAGAATCCCTGCCGTTTAAGGCATGATTTTTAATCGTGTATAATTAAATGACAGTCAGGTTATTGCGTTTTATCGACGCTATTAACCTTCAGAGTTCAGGGTTGCCTTTTTGAGCCAGCAAATAACAAAGTTGTCGAAGTTTTATTTCAAACCAGTTAAGGCGGACTGCCTGTTGCCGTGATGGTTGACGCTTAAAGTCAGTCATATTGAATCCCCTATGAAGGTTATTAACAGCCACTACAATTTTCGATTGCCCACAACTGGAAGCACACTCCGCCATCTAACAAACCAATCCCCATTAGTGAAAGGGGGGAGTGCGCTTCCAATTGTGCGCCTGTCTTTTCACCACTTCAGGCTCGGTGGTATTCTGGTTGCTCTCACACAGCCAGAAGGAAACTTGCATGCGCGGAGTCGTCGTACATCATGAGCACCGCATTGGTTACATCGTTATCCGTGACCAAATCGGAGAATTCACAGTCGCTGAGCTGCTCGGTGGGTATGACATCGAGAAGGGGCACGTCATATCCGGTGATTTCCATAGCCTCGGTGGCGAAACTTTCATGAACGAGACCGAAGAAGAAGAGATTGAGGTATTTGTTCAGGCTTACGGCTTGTCTGAACAGCAATCAATGAATCGCCACGCGTTTAACAGACACCTCAGAGTCATTTAAGATGACTTAAAGAGAGGTGCCCATGAGCGGTAAGCGTTATCCTGAAGAGTTTAAAACTGAAGCAGTCAAACAGGTTGTTGATCGCG
>NZ_LNII01000163.1:0-66429 GCF_001463365.1 Enterobacter sp. 50793107
CTTCGGCTTCGCGGAGAATACTGATGATCTGTTCGTCGGAAAAACGCTTCTTCATGGGGATGTCCTCATGTGGCTTATGAAGACATTACTAACATCGGGGTGTACTAATCAACGGGGAGCAGGTCAAGAAAACTATATTGACTGGGTGGGGTATTCCCAAACTAACGGCTTATCTCACCACATACAAGATTTTGACATTCTCTTTGACGACAAGGAAAACAATGAATAATAAAACTATGGACATCGTGAACATCGTGAACACCCTAATTAACTCTTTCCACGACATTTGGCATTTACCAGCCCTGCGGCTTGTTAATAAGGCGTGGCGTGAGAGAACGCCCTCCGCGCTTCTGGAAGCGATACAATACACTGAACAGGCAATTACCGCCCTTGAACACTGGAGCGCTGCTGTAGAGCACCTGGTGCAGATGAACGGGGATACCGTCACCGTGGATCAGGCGTGGCGCATTGCCAATGATATGGAGGAGCTTGCCCTCGCTATGGAACACATCACCGTTGAACTCGGAGAGCTTGCCATCCAGATCGCGGAAGAATGCGCATAACATAAAAGTTACGAAATGTCTTGACTTATTGTGCTATTTGTGTCATAATTAGAGTTATAGGGTAAGAATTCGAATCACTTCTCCCTCCTGAATGCCGTTTCCCATAGCGGCACTCTTTCCATCTGAATTTTCTCTCTGAAAGTGTTGGTTCTTTCTTCTTTGTCTTGTTTAGTTCCGAAGGAATGCGCGGGATGTAATGTCTCGTTGTGTTGGTATTGCATCGCAATCACCGCGCATCTCCGACTTTTTCAGAAAGAGCATTCGCTCTTTGCTCATTCATTCCGTTAGGATGAATGTAGTCAGACTGAATAAATGCCGTCAGTGGTCGTTACGTTCAGGCTGGCAATCTCTTATTACTATTCCAGTGGTGATATTGAGATTCCATTCCCACTTCTCGCCATGACAGAAGGGCTTCTGTTTTGAGGTGGGAGCAATGACGGGCGATCCTTCTTCTGTTATTCATAACAGTTGCGCCCTTCATTTTTTTAAAGAAACCATTCTTTAACATCATAATCCTCCGAAACGAAAATGACGTTAAACAATGCTTTCTAACAAGGGCATACTCTCCAGGGGCTTAATCGCCCCTTTTTAACAACTTGCGTTAACACTTTCGTTATTAATGAAAAGATGAACGCAGTCACAACGCGAAGGAAACAAAAATAGATGTTTCTACTTAATAACAAATCGCGTGTACTCAAATATAAAAATGATGTTCTCACCGTCAATCCTCAAATGATTGAGATGGTGGCTCAGTATGCTGGTTGTTCGGTTGATGAAGTGATCAAAGCGATGGATACGTATTTTCCTGACGAATCACCAAAACAAGAAACCACTATTCAGGATTTGATTGCACGTAAAGTAAATAAGGAATCAACCAAACAATGATTATTGACCTATCAGAAGTCTTTCCGGTACGTAAAAGCTACACAGATATTGTGAGTGCTGCGACCGACAATTTTGCAGCAGTAGACAGTAAAGTGTTCGCTTCTCTTCCTGCTGATGTGCAGTGCGGCGATGTGCTCGATAGCACTGGCGCTCTCTATACCTCTGGGAATGTGGCTTATGTCGTCGTGTCCGACTTCGTTCAAGCTGGAAGTAATAAGCCTGTGAACGTCCTACGCGCCCCCAACGTTGGATCATACGTTGCCCTCAAGAGCGACAATCTCAACGCAGCTAACCACGCAGCAGCGATCAGCGCATTACAGGCGCAAGGCTTCGCCACTCGTGAATTTTTCACCTCTTAAGCAAGGAAGATAAATAATGATTATTGGAAACGAGCGTATCGACCTTTCCCCATTATTCCAACTAACCAGCACCAGAAATTTCCTACTCAGTTCTCTAAATCTCTTTGATGGTGTGGGCGTTTCTTCTCATAAAGTTAGTGTGTCCCGTCTGCTGGAAGATAACACCAGCCTGTTCAACCAGCCTACGGCGCGTTTCTCAAACGAGCATAACACCACGCAGCGTCAGAGCGGCAAAGAATGGCTAATCGAGCTTCCGTATTTCCTTCGTGAAGATCTGATCACTCCGTCAGATATTCAGGGCAAGCGTAAGCCAGGAAGCGATATTCAAGAAACAGTGACGGACATTTACAGCGATTACATGGGTAAACACGCTGTAGCGTTTATGCGAACCCGTGAAAGTTACCTCGCACGATCACTCTTCTCTGGTCAGGTGTATACACCTAAGACAGACGATCTGTTAATCGACTTTGGCGACCTGTTCGGCGTAGCCCCGATGAATGCCACTCTTGATCTGTCAGCTACAGATAGCAGCACTCTACGTGCGATTGACGACATGGTGAGTCAAATCACCGAAGCGGCACAAGGTATGGCGTCACAGGTAGAGAGGATTATCGTTTTCGCCAAGGGTGGGTTCTATAGCGATCTGCGTTTCAGTCCTGCGATGGAGGCGGCTTTCCGCTATGTCAGCCCACTTGATGAAGGGAACGTAGTTTTCCAGCATCGTGACCTCCTGCCAGGCGTGAGCACTTTCAGTATTCCAGGCACGAATTGCGATGTTGTGAAAGTAACTGATCCGCTGCTACTTGCACAAATGGGTGATGCCGACGCTATCGCCATCCCGCAATTCGCTAAGGGAAGTGGTATTTACACCAATATCTACGGCGCGGCTTCGTCAACGTTCGAACTCCTTAATGCTGCACCTGCGGAAGTTTATAGCTGGAGCTTCGAAAGTGAGCGCGGAAACACGATCAACGTGATCTCGGAAAACTCAGCACTGCCAGTTAACCACGGCCTGAACTTCTCCGTTCACATTAAAGCCTCAGAATAACGAGCGATAGACGGTAGTTCTTCCCGTCTGGAAATAAAGAAGAACTTTAATCAGGGGCGTAGGGAACTGGAACACGCAAAGCAAATGCGCCAGCCCTTGCCCCTTTTTATTTCCAGAATAATGAGGAAAGATGAAATTGGAACTTATCCTAAAGAGTCGAGGCTTGCATTTACAACTAAATGATACAAATGCCGAGCAACTACTGAATTTAGCAGCCGTATCGAGAGCGCTTGATGTGAGCTATTCACATTTAAGACAACTTATTTTCAAGGGAATGAGTGTATCAGATGCACTTAATTATCTTGTGAACGAAAAGAAAGGGTGTGAATAATCATGCTTGAAATCCACACAAGTTCTATCAAGAACACGGTGAAATTTAGTGTTGATCGTAATTCAATGAAAGAAGCTATGGACGCTTTCGATCAAATTCAGAAGAAAGCCAAAGGCATTAAAGACCCTACGTTGAACATGAAAAGATTCAGCCAGGGGCTAAAATCTGCTGAAAGGGAACTCGATAAGCTGAATAAGAAAGCGTCAAAGCCTCGTAATAGCGATGAACGAGAAAAGGCAAGGGCAGCTAAGGCGCAAGCCCGTGTAGAGGCTCAGGCAGCGAAAGAGGCCGCAAGAAACGCACAGCGCCGTGAACGGGCTGAATTGAAGCTACTGGACACTGCCAGCAGCTTTAAAAGTATGCAGCACCTTACCAATGTTGAGCTTACACAGGCCGCGCTTGCAGCGTCACGGATCACTAAAGCCTATGCAGCAGGTACTATCTCTCTACAACGCCAGAACAGCGAGATTAAGCGCTTGCAGCAGAGCTACAGACGCATTAACGCAGAGCGTAGGGCAGCGGCAAAAGCGGGAGGGGCTAACGTTCTTGGTGGCGGTGGTAAGGCTACAGGGGCGATCTCTGGCTCTCTGATGGGCTTAGGCACTGGTGCGCTGGCTGGCGCTGGTATCGGGGCGGCGGCTTACGGTGCTTATTCATGGGGTAGAGATGCTGTAACAGCCCAGGAAGAGCGCAGCGAGATTGTGCAACGTGCCAGATTGGGCGGTGTGGATTACAACTTTCTGCAATCGTTAGGCCAGTTTGCACAAGCTAACGGGATTGATTCCGGTATCGGTACGCAGGGAGCCAGAAAAAACTTGGATGTTGCAAAAGATGTGTCCGAGAAACTCGCAGACGGTGCGCTGAATGCGAAACGTAATAAACAGGGTGAATGGACAGGAGCACCAACAGGCATTAACACTGCTTTGAACATGGGGTATACGCCTGAACAGCTTAAAGAATGGGCTAAAAATCCGTTTGGTTTTGTCTCTTCATACACCAACACAATGCAATCTAAAGGATTGAGTGAACAGGAAATTTTGCACAATCTCGAAGACCTCGGGGACGATCTCGGGCTTTACGCCAAAGCCTTTATGAACGGTGGTAAGGCACTCACTGATCAGGTGGACGTGCTCAAGCGTAATGGTCAGTGGTTGAACCAGGAGCAGCAGGATCAGCTTGTAGCCTACCGTAAGTTTAACCAGGAACTTAGCATTCTATCCGATAGCCAGAAGCTGGCATTCTTCGAAGGGTTTATGTCAGAGATTGACCCTGAAACCATGCGAGAGTTTAAGGAAGCTATGCAGGAGGCGTTACCTTTCTTCAAGGGAGCAGGGGCAGCAGCCGGTGATCTTGTATCCGGCTTGATTAAGCTAACCAACTGGATCACAGGTAAGCTGAATCTCCTGAACGGTGACAACACTACTAAAGAGGCGGTGAGCCAGCATTACGGCACAACGTCAGCACCTGCACAACCTGGGAGTAATCCAGTGGCTAACGCCTACGGAGCCAGCCAGCCTAAAGCAGACGGCACACATGAGCATAATGTATTCGACACAGTGCGCGAATGGTGGAACGGTACGAGCGGGGCGCAGGACGTTACCAGTTACGCGCAGAGCACCAACGGAGATTACTCTCCTGTTTCGATGTTGAAACAGAGTGCAGCAGCGCCAGTTAAGCCAGCCAGTGCGCCGATCATGCAGCCTGTAGTGTTGCAGAATCAGCTACCGGAAGGGCTTATCCATCTAACTATTTCTCCTGATCCGACATTTGGAAACATGCTTAATGCTACCGTTGATCAGCGTATCAGTGATAACAATCAGCGTATGGTGCTGGCTGTTTCATCTGGACAAGGGACGGGGGGCTAAATGGCAACACCTGGAAGTTTAACTATCGGGGGCAGCGATGCCTCCCGTATCAATTCAACCTCGAATAGTAATAATAGCAGTGCTACCCGCACCAAAGGTGAAAACGGATTCACCATCCTGGCATCTGTATATAATTCGTCCTCAGATAGCTACATTCAAAACTATCAAGCGATAGTTTTTGATGCTGTGACGGACACGGGAGTCCGTAGACAGGCTGATATTACCAGCTATCCCGTTGAGAGCGGGGCAGAGGTGAGCGATCACGTTCAGATTAAGAATAATACATTCAAGCTATCGGGGATTATTTCCGAAACTCCGGTGAGGCTGGAAAAGGATTTGTTATACAGCGCTGGTGTGAATGGCACTCGTATCAGTCAAGCTATCGAATACCTCGATAAGATGTTTGACAGTCGCCAGCCCATCACATTAGTGACAGAGCACAAAGTGTACGAGAATGTTATTCTCTCCGGCATTTCCTACGATTATAAATCTGAATACGCGATGCAATTCGATCTTGAATTTGAACAGATCAGACTTGTTAGCAAAGCTACAGTTAATGTTATCGCGACTAAAACGCAGGGAAATAAATCTGTAGGCGGTACGGTGAAACAGAAGGTAGTGAACAATGCACCTAAGAAAACCGAGGGTGATACGGTTACTACGGAGTTTAAGAAATAAGGGGCTTACGCCCCTTTTTTCGTTTCTGGAAAGATGATTTCTGGATAATCCACCATTTCCACATAGTCGGATAGCTCTTTCATGGAACACCCCGCGCTGTAGGTCTTGAATGCTTCTGTAGAAGCGGCTTGTGAAGAGTGCCCCGTGATATATCCGATCCGTTGTTCGGGTACTCCGGCACGGTCGAGACACGTGATAAAATGCCCCCTCAAACTGTGAAAGCACTGACGGTCTGTAGCCATAGGCACTACGCGACGCCGTAAGCGGGTGAATGCCTGGGAATAGAATGGTCCTTTCTTACCGTCTTTGCGTTCAATCTTGTTAGCCTGTGGTAACAGGTAATCTCCAGTGTTCAAACTCAGATAATAATCCACCATGCCGATCAGAAAAGCATGGATAGGAATGTGTCTAATCCCTGCCTTCGTCTTGGATTTGCTAATGTAGAATGTCCGTATCCCTTCCACCATAACGATCTCTTCTTTCTTCAAGCTGGCTATTTCGTCCAGCCTTGCACCAGAGAACAAACCGATCAGAATAACTGCTCGTAGCTCTTCGTCTGCTTCGTTGAGTAGTGTAGATAGCTGATGCCATTCAAACGGCTGATAGCTTTCAATTGTGCGCCGCGCTTCAAGGTTGTGACCATGAAACGGATTTAGGGGGGCTATAGCGTCATAGCGGCGTTTGGCGAACTCGTAGAGGCTACCTAACGATGTAAGCCAGTTTTGCACGGTCTGGGGCGCTACATCGCGTTTCTGCTGCTCTTCTATGAAGTCTGTAACTAATCGGCGTCCAATCTGATCCAGGCTGATATCAACTTTCCCAATACTCTGGAGAAACACCTCAACGGCTCGCGCCGATTTGCTCAGTGTGGAGAATGATCTCCGATCCTGGTAGGCAGTAGCGTATTCATCTCGTAAGAAGCACAGGTGAGGAATCGAACTGGCTCGCTCTTCAATCAATGGTTTATTCTTGTTCTTCCTGATTTGAGAGTGCAGGGAAGTGATCGCAAGCTGAATACGCTTATCCTCAGTATCAGGCTTGAACTGTTCTTTAAGGTTGTTCCACTCTACCAGCATGTGGTTACGGAAGTGACGCGCCTTGTAGATATCTCTTGTCCCTGTACTTTTCCGATACAGGCGCTTCCCGCCGAACATGTGACGCATATAAGACGGGATGTAGATTTGAAACTGCCATACACCGTCCGGTGAAAGATAAAGATACTCCTGGCCCTTGATTGTCATGAGACTGATCCTCTAAAATCTCGCAATCAAGTATCAATAATAGTTACTATGTTGATTCGATGATCGTCGCGTTGCGGAAATTATGAAACAGAGTTTCGATTCCCTTCGCCCGCTCCAGACCTTTCTTAAAGACTAAATCCTAAGCGACTCTGTTTAAAGCTTTCTGGCTGATTTACTTACTGTAAGCAATTTTGAACATCGCACTGCCATCCAGCATTCTCGCTAAATAGCAGTCCGACGTTTTTGACGTTAACCCTTTATTTTTAGTTCCTTGATACGGAAATCATTTCCCATACTGGCTGACACATGGCTGACTACCGCGAGTTCAGCCTGACTGCCCGTGGCTTTGAATTTTCCACTCAGGGTTACCCATTCATTTGCCTGCTTCAGTTCCAGGGGGGCGGAAATGTCTTTGCCATCAGCACGCAGCGAAACCTTTGGCGCTTCATATTTTCCTATGATGCGCGCAATTTTCACCGTCCAGGTATATTCATGCCCGGCAGTCAGACCTGTCAGCGTCTTTTTGAGGATCTCACCGGCATGGTTTTTATTAGGTCTGGTAATAAACTCGACGGCGCGGGTGCTGGTGTCAACCAGGTAAAGATCGTGCCCGGCAGGTCCGGCCTGCCAGTTATTCCAGTTATCGCGCTCAAAGTTGGTTAAATCTTCAAACGGAGCTGCCGCCGCGGCGGAAATATCCGCCTCGCGATACACTTCAACGCTGAATTCACCGGCGTTGTCTTTGTACTGGTCTTTGCCATCGGCAAAAATCAGTGTCAGCGCCCCTTCAGCAGGAACCGACCAGCGGTATTTATGATTACCAACCGGATAATTTTCGTTACCAATGCGTGCCTGAAGCGAAGGATTGCGTAACGTTAGCGTTTCACCCTCTCGGGGAATACGCCCCTGTGGTGCGGTAAGCGCAAAATTTTCACTTCCATTCCTGGCCCAACCACTGGCCAGAATAGTAATTATCTCTCCCGCTTTGAGGGCAACTCCTGTATTTGTCCCTTCGGCATTTTTTGCGTCAACTTTTCCTGACCAGATTAAATTTTCGCTCATGTCTGACTCCTGTGACAGCGTGGCGAAGAATTTCGCCATTGAAAGATAGTCCTTACGAAATGCGTGATTTAAGTCACTCAGTTCTGCTAACCGCCTGATAATTTGAATAAATAAAATCCTGAGAAGCACGAACTTCTCATCATCATTACCCGGTTGTTATCGGCAGGAATGAGAATAGTCAGGTGGTATATACAATTCAAAACGCTAAAAGCTTTATTAAGGGTTGCGATTTTGTAATCAATTAAAAATATTAAAATAATTATCGCTGAATTAGGAATAATCTTAAGCAATAAGAGGGTGAGTGCAGGGTTTTTAAATCGTTTATTCTCCCCATTGTTTACGTTGATATTCATGTAAGCACTTCAGGAAATCGGGCATACTTATCACGTGTCATGCGGGTAAAGTTCAAAAATAAACAAATCATCTTTTTACGTATGCCATACCCTCTGATATACCTTCATTCCCTCATACCAGTCTGAGTGATGGCCGCTGTGGTCTATACTGGCCATTATCGAATACCCAAAGGTGGTGTCATGCATATATTGCCTCCTGTTCGCCCTGAACACTCCATTGAACGCCTGACGGCGGTACTTGAACCCATTGCGGAAAAAGTGAAGCTCGCGCCGCGTAAGCGGATTACCTGGAAACATAAAGGCCGCCAGCAAATGTATCTTTTTCAGGAAGGAGAGCTTTCTTTGCTGCGGGCATCTGACGGGTTGCTGTTAGTTAGCGTTTTTGAGCCTCATCTGTTCGGCATTGCCGAGATGATCCAGCCGACGCAAGGACATATACTACGCGCAGAACGGGAGTCTCTGATTTTGCGTGCTGATGCAGATGAAGCCGCCGCGCGATTTCGTGAACAGGGCGTCTGGGAGGATGTGGCAGCCTTGCTGTCGTACCATACGGCCTATCTCATTTATCGTGATGCCCAGGTTGTGCAGCAGCGCACCTATTCCGTGATTCGCAGCTATCTGCAGGAGATGATATTACTGCCTGATGAGGTGCGGATGCGAATAACTATTCTGGAATATATTCAGGATCGTACGCTTCTTTCCCGCAGCAGTATTCTCAATGTATTATCTGCACTTAAGCAAGGTAAATATATCGCGTTCAAACGTGGCGGATATTTACTGGAGGTAGGGCATTTGCCAGAGTCATTTTAAAATTTAAAAATAAACAGAAAATGATTTCGCGATCGTCGTGTTTGTCGATATCGTTTGCTCACTGAAATATTCAACAGAGTAAACGGGATTTCTATGAAAAAGACACTTGTTGCATTAATTCTGGCTAACGCTTTTACCGCAACGTCTGCATTTGCAGCGGCAGATACAGGCACCTGGTATAGCGGTGCTAAATTCGGCTGGTCACACTATTTTGACGCCAACACCGGCTCGAAAGCGAGCGATAATAATAATGGCTCGAACCAGTATAATATCGATCATGATAATGTCGGTGGTGGGGTATACGCGGGTTATCAGATGACTCCGTGGCTGGCACTGGAAGGCGGGTACGATTATTTAGGCAATATGCAGATTAAAGGCAAACATAGCGCGGGGGCACAAATGAAAAGCCAGGGGCTACAGATGTCCTTAAAAGCCAGCTATGCCGTGACCGACAGCTGGGATATCTATGGTCGTGCCGGGGCGATGGCCTATCGTGCTGAATCTGATGTAAGTGGTCACAATCGTTTTGAAACAGGCGTTCGCCCGCTTGCCGCAGTCGGGACGGAGTATGCGTTTAACAAAAATTTAGCGGGCCGTCTGGAATATCAATGGGTAAGCAACGTGGGTAATGCCAACCAGATTGGCGTCAGCAGCGACGTAAGCTCTGTGACTGCAGGTCTGACATGGCGATTTGGACAGCACGATTAATCTTTGCCATCCTTTCCGTTACAAAAGCCCGACTGTTCAGCAGTTGGGCTTTTGGCATTTAACCGGTGACTAAAGGTTGAAGGACAATGTTAATCTTTTGCAGTCCCGTGACGTTTTTATCTTTCAGGTACTGCTGATTAACCATTTCCAGCTGCTCAAGTTTAGTCAGCGAGGCGAAGACCGGCTGAACAGGGCTATCTTCGGTAAAAATATCTTTCGCGGTAGTCTGTTGTAAATAATCTGATTTCAACTGCGCTGTTAAACGGTCGATCTGAACTTTATTTTCCTGATACAGCGCAGCGATATGCGATGCCGGAATTTCTGGCGGTTTTTCTCCGGGTAAAACTAATGGGATCTGCAGATGATGGATTTGTTCAACCTTATCAGGCGCAGAAGCGCTGCAGGCGGTTAATAAACTGAGGCTGAGCAGAGTCAGTAATAATGACCGTTTCTTCATGGGGGACTCGTGTTAAATAAGCAGAGCGGACATTATCGTAAACAACCGATACATCTTCAGATTAAACTTGTTTAATTTTAAATATCCCGGCGGGAATAATCAGCCAGGCTGACGCAGCCACCCCGTCTGCGTCAGTCATGCACGCAGGGGAAACAATCCGGCAAGAAAACGCTATACGTTATAGCCATCAGGATCCCGTAAGGCTATGCTTCATTCAGCACGATAATAATTACAGAGGCAATGTCATGGATAAAGAACTACTGGATGCGGGTTACCGGGCCTATACCGGGGAGAAAATTGACGTCTACTTCAATACCGGGATCTGCAAACACTCCGGTAACTGCGTTCGCGGCAGCGCAAAGCTGTTTAATCTGAAACGTAAACCGTGGATCATTCCTGATGAAGTGGACGTGGAAACCGTTGTACGCGTGATTGATACCTGCCCGAGCGGTGCGCTGCAGTATCGCCAAAAATAAGCGAGGAACCATGGATATTCTGGAAGGCCATAACAAGTTTTATGTAAACGATGCGAACGGCAATCAGGTTGCAGAGATTGTCTTCGTGCCCACAGGTGAGCATCTGAGTATTATTGAGCACACTGATGTCGATCCGAGCCTGAAGGGGCAAGGGGTTGGTAAGCAGCTGGTGGCGAAGGTGGTGGAGAAAATGCGCGGTGAGAATCGCAAAATTATCCCGCTGTGCCCGTTTGCAAAGCATGAGTTTGATAACACGCGGGAATATGACGATATTCGGGCGTAAAACACACCGGCGATGGCCGGTGTTTTTTTATCTCACCTGCTCCAGCAGCAATCCCAGCGCGATCGCCACCATAATCCCCCCTGAGGCCATGCTCACCGCACGTGCCGCCTGCGGACGGGTCGCCAGCACCGCTTTCGAACCATACCCCACCAGCAAATAGACCAGTGTGCAGGTGATAAGATGCATCACACCCAAGGCTGACATCTGCGTGGCAATCGACCAGCTTCCCTTTGGATCGGTAAACTGCGGAAGCAACGCCAGAAACAGTAAGAAGACTTTTGGGTTGAGCCCGCTGATACATAATCCCTTCACCGCCCACTGTTTCCAGTTTCCTGCATGCTGCACGGTGCTTTCCGGCGCAGCAGGATGGCGTAACAGCGTGATGCCGAGCCACAGCAGATAAACCGCCCCCGCAATTGTCAGCCCTGATAATGCCAGTGGATGTTGAGCAATCAACACACCCACGCCCGCCACTACGACCAGCGTGGCGAGCAGATGCCCGGACATCAGCCCCATCACCGCCGGCACTACGCGCCGCCCGTTGATCCCGGCGCTGATCGCATAGGCCCAGTCTGCACCCGGTGTCATGATGAGCAGGAAGGACACCACCCAAAAACCGGCCACAATACTCATTTCCATCGTCTGTGAAACTCCTGTACCTGAATTACCCGGAGAGAAAGAATATCGGTATCGGTACGAAATGAGTTTTCAATGTTATGCTCATAAAACGCTAAAATTGAGAAAATCTTCCATATGGATAGCATTGATCGAAAAATTCTTGCTGAACTGCAGGCTGATGGCCGTTTATCTCTTACGGAGCTGGCGGAGCGGGTGAACCTGAGCCTCTCTCCGTGTCACCGACGCGTACGTGCGCTGGAGCAGAGCGGAGCCATTACGGGGTATCGCGCCAATCTCGATCCCGCCAAAATGGGGTTTAATTTCCTGGCGATTGTGTTTGCCACCCTGAAAGAGGGTGATAAGAAAGCGGTCAGCGCGTTCGAAGAGGCGGTGGAAGAGATCCCGCAAATCGTGCTGGCCCAGCGATTATTTGGTGATCCCGACTACCTGATGCATGTTGTCACCCGCGATCTGTCGGCTTTTCAGAAACTGTATGACGAGAAACTTTCTGCCATGCCAGGCGTACAGCATCTTCGCTCTACGCTGGTGATGAAAACGGTCGTGCAGGACAGACCGTTTCCACTGTAAAAATCAGACGCGCCCGGCAGAAGGCCGGGCACGCGAGGGTTAGCCGACAAACATCACCGACACGCACAGCACGCCAACAATCAGCGTGAGCAGGCTGCCAATGGAGCGATACGGCTTCAGGGCGGGGATCAGGTAGGTCGACAGCGTCGGCATGATAAACAGGATCATGGCGATAAGCGGACCGCTGATGGCGTAAATCATCGAAATGGCGTTCGGGTTAATGCAGCAGACCGCAAAGGTGATCAGCGACACGCCCAGAATAGAAATCGCACGGTTAAAGGCGCGGCTCTTCTTCACGCCGACCTGATTCAGCGACGACTTCACGATTTCCGTCGCCCCTTCAATCACCCCAAAATAGGTGCCCAGGAACGATTTCGACATGGCAATAATCGCCACAATAATGCCGGAAATGCCGAGCCAGGCCGGAGAAGAGGGCATCATCGACAGCGCTGACAGGATCGTCACCCCTTGCTCTTTTGCGGTCACAATATAGGACGGCGGAATCGAGAGCAGGCAACTGAACACAAAGAACAGCACGCTCAGGCAGATGATCAGATACGCCACCTTCATGATTTTCTTGCACTTGTCCATGGCTGCGTCACCGAACTTCTCGCGGCGATCGACGGCAAAGGTGGAGATAATCGGCGTATGGCTAAACGCGAACACCATCACCGGGATTGAGATCCACACCTGATGCAAAGTGTGGCGATCAAACGCCATCTGGCTGGTGAGCAGTGAGGGTTGCCAGCTGCCGGTCAGGTACAGGGAGACAAACAGGAAATAGGCGATCAGCGGAAACACCAGGAAGCCCATCACTTTGATCGTGATATGTCGCCCCATCAGGAAGATAAGATTCAATACCAGTACCACGCCAAAACTGACCAGCACGCGAGTGGCGGTATCCACCGTCATCCTTTTTGCCAGTTGCTCGGTTAATGAATTGGTGATGGCCACGGCGTAAATCTGCACCACCACGAAGAAGGCGATGAAATAGAGCGTGGTGATCAGATTCCCGATTTTCCTGCCGTAGTAGTGGGAGACCGCGCCGGTGATCCCTTCATTGCCTTTCGTTTTTGACGACAGGATAAATTGCGCCAGCGCTTTATGCGGCCAGTAGGTTAATGGGTAGGCCACAAGGGCGGTAATGAACAGGACAATAGCGCCTGCGGAGCCCAGCTGGATGGGCAAGAACAGCGTTCCTGCGCCCACGGCCGTGCCATAGAGAGCGAAACTCCACAGAGTCTCATCTTTTGACCAAATTTTCGACATTAGAGCAACGTATCAACTAGCAAACCATTCAGAATGGAGTGCAATTTACCATAGTTATGCGTTGAGAGCGCAGTTGCTTCGACGGAGTTTGGCCGGACCAGTCGTCCGGCCAGAGGGGAGTTAGCCCGCCAGGGCGCGTCGCTGCTGACGGCGCTTCAGGAATTTCTCACGTAACGTGTCATACGCCCAGTTGTAGAACATGGTGTAGGGCAGGAAGAACAGGAAGAAACCTATTTCCAGCGTGAATGCCTGTAGCAGCGTGACGCCCAGAACCGCGGCGACAATCGACACGCCAATCACGATAAACCCACATTCGAACCCCAGGGCATGCATCGCGCGGACTTTTGCCGTGCGTTTTACGCGCTGGACAGGCCAGAAACGGTCGAAACCGAAGTTATAAATAATGTTCCAGAGCATGGCCGTGGTGGCGAGGATAATGGTCAACCCACCCATCTCCACCACGGAACGCTGCATCAGCCACGCTGCCGTTGGGGCGAGGATCGCTGTGGCAATCCCCTCAAAGCAGACCGCGTGGAAGATCCGCTCCGGCAGTTTACGTTGGAGTGCATCCTGATGTTGCATAGCTTTCGACCTCGTTAATTCGCCGGTATGGGCGTTGATGGCGCCTATTTTTATCGCTAAAGGTGATATATTAAAGATGGTATCCATCGATAAAGTAGATAGGTTATGCGCTACTCACCTGAAGCCCTTACCGCGTTTGTTGAAACCGTGGCAGCGGGCTCTTTCTCTGCTGCCGCACGGCGGCTGCGTAAAAGCCAGTCAACAATCAGCACCTCGATTGCCAATCTTGAAGCAGACCTCGGCTTTGATCTTTTCGACCGTTCGGCGCGCCAGCCGGTGTTAACCGCTCAGGGAGAGCAGGTGCTGGGCTATGTCCAGGCGATCCTCGCCGCCAGCACGCGGCTGGACGAACTGGCGGTATCGTTGACCGCGCAAACGGAGGCGCGCCTGACGTTTGTCCTCTCTGATACGCTTAACCCGGACGTGCTGGAAGATCTGATGAACCAGTTTGACCAGCGTTTTCCCCATACGGAATTTGAGTGCCTGATTGGCGAGGAAGAGGACGTCATCGATCTGCTGCAAAAGGAGAGGGCGCAGGTTGGCCTGACGGAGGCGCGTGACGCTTACCCGACCGATATCGGCGTCACCCGGCTGCCGATGCAAACCCGGATGGCGATTTATGTCGCGACCACGCATCCTCTGGCCGGGCAACATGAAGTGCAGGCCGATGAGCTGCACGGCTGGCGGGAACTGCGGCTCAGCACCTACCTTGAGCGTGAGGCAACGCTCGCCCGGGGGCCGGTCTGGTCGGCACCGAATTACCTGTTACTGCTGAGTATGGCGGTGCAGGGATTTGGCTGGTGCGTGTTGCCGTGTGCGCTGGTGGAAGAATTTGCCGCCGCGAAATCGCTGGTGCAGTTGAATGTCCCTGGCTGGCCTCGCGCGATCGGTATTGATTTGCTGTGGAATAAACGATCCCCTCCCGGCGTCGCCGGAAGCTGGCTGCGGCAGTATCTGCAGGACGCACGCTGATCCTTGTGATTAAACTCACTATTTTTAAACAATTAAGATAAATGCCAGTAACAATCCTCTACTATCGTCATGTCCTTTAACGCAGAGGTGGTGATGAAAGATGTCGTTATAGTGGGTGCGTTGCGTACAGCTATCGGCTGTTTTCAGGGAGCGCTGGCGCGTCACTCGGCTGTTGAACTGGGTAGCGTAGTGGTTAAAGCGCTGGTGGAGCGCAGCGGGATCCCGGCACATGAAGTCGATGAGGTGATCCTCGGACAGGTCCTGACGGCCGGCGCCGGGCAAAACCCTGCCCGTCAGGCGGCGCTAAAAGGCGGCCTGCCCAACACCGTCTCGGCAATCACCATCAACGACGTCTGTGGCTCAGGGTTAAAGGCGCTGCATCTTGCCACGCAGGCCATCCAGTGTGGTGAAGCGGATGTGGTCATTGCCGGTGGGCAGGAGAACATGAGCCGCGCGCCGCATGTCCTCACCGACAGCCGCACCGGCGCGCAGCTGGGTAACAGCCAGTTGCTCGACAGCCTGGTGCATGACGGGCTGTGGGACGCGTTTAATGATTATCATATGGGCGTGACGGCGGAAAACCTGGCGCGTGAGTACGGTATAAGCCGTGAGCTGCAGGATGCTTACGCGTTGAGCTCGCAGCAGAAAGCGCGTGCCGCGATTGATTCCGGGCGTTTTCGCGATGAAATTGTCCCGGTGTGCACCCAGCGTCAGAACGGTCAGACGATTGTCGTCGACACCGATGAGCAGCCGCGAACCGATGCCAGCGCAGAAGGGCTGGCCATGCTCAATCCTGCTTTTGAAACGCAAGGGTCGGTCACGGCGGGAAATGCCTCTTCGATTAACGACGGTGCGGCGGCGGTGATGATGATGAGCGAAAGCAAAGCGCAGGAACTGGATCTCCCCGTGCTGGCCCGGATTAAGGCGTTTGCCAGCGTGGGGGTTGATCCGGCATTAATGGGGATCGCGCCGGTGTATGCGACCCGCCGCTGCCTGGATCGCGCGGGCTGGCAGCTTTCCGATGTGGATCTGATTGAAGTCAACGAGGCCTTTGCCGCGCAGGCGATCTCAGTGGGCAAAATGCTGGAGTGGGATCCGCTGCGGGTGAATGTCAACGGCGGTGCGATTGCGCTCGGTCATCCCATCGGTGCTTCCGGCTGCCGCATTCTGGTATCGCTGGTTCACGAGATGAAAAAGCGTAACGCCCGTAAAGGCATTGCCACGCTCTGTATCGGCGGTGGGCAAGGAGTAGCGCTGGCTATCGAACGTTAATCCCTTCCTTCATAAAAAAACCTCCCGATGGGAGGTTTTTTTATGCGCGTTATTCCTGCCTGACGTGATCTCCCTCCATTAATTTCGCCTAAATCCCACTTGTTTGTTGACGTGTATCACGCCGATTTGTACCGAAAAAAATGAAACAAATAATTACGATCTTGCTCACTAAAATAGCATTTATTAAAAAATAAACTGCCATTTCATAAAAATGAAACGTTATTTTAATTGAGGGTTTTTGTCATGTTTAACAAATCTCTGGTTGTAGCTTCTCTTATTGGTACTTCTTTCGCCGCGCAGGCGGTGACCGTCGATCTGCGTCATGAATACATCGACAACGGCGCAAATGCAGACCGTGTTTCAGTCTCGCATCGCTTTGCGAATGGCGTCGGTTTTTCTGTAGAAGCGAAATGGAAATCGGGTGGCGATAGGGCCGACCAGCCGTTTGCGGATGTGGTGGGTAACGGTCATGAAGATCAAATTAGCTGGCGCTGGAAAGCGACAGAGAATATTGCGCTGACTCCCGCGTTCACGCTTGAGAGTAACGACAGCCGTACCATTTATAAACCGAACCTGCACATGCAATACAGTTTCGATAATGGCTTTTACGTGGCCGCGCGCTACCGTTATGAATATACCCGTTATCCGTCGAGCTCTAATAAAGACGATGACAAAGTTAACCGTGGTGATGCCTGGGTCGGCTGGGTCATGGGAGACTGGCGTACCGAACTGAATTATGTTTATGCAAAAAGTACGGAAGGGATGGTCCGTAATAATAATAAAGATTATTCCACCGAATATAACGCGAAGCTGGCGTATAAATGGGATAAAAACTGGGCGCCGTATGTTGAGGTGGGTAATGTGGGTGTAAAAGAGAGCGATGAACGTCAGACCCGCTTCCGTTTAGGCGTGGCGTATTCCTTCTGATATTTCCCTCCAGGCCCGGTGAGCGCAGCGTCACCGGGCAAAACGTTCAGAGCAAAAAAAGCCCTCCGTAAGGAGGGCAAGGCCAGTTACAGAAACACATTTTTAAATCATGCAGACAACATATCCGGTTGCGCGGGGAGTTTCGCAATATAGAGGGCAGGTTTACCGTCTTTATCGGAACTGAATAGCACCGCTTTCTCGTCCGGTGTAAAGGAGGGATGCGGATGGGTGACCTGGCGGCTATTTTCTACCGTCGCCCAGGAGGTATCATGACGGGCGATGCGATAGTAGCGCTTTTTGGCCACGTCAAAGGCGTAGAGATAGGGATCGTTATCGATGGTGTAACCGTGGGTGTCTTTCACATCCACCGGTGTGCCGGAACCGTCGCCTACCAGTAACGTGCCGTCGAAATTACTCATCAAATGTGAACAGGATGGCATCTGCATTATCGTCTCATTTACGCCGGTTTGTGGATCGAAGCGGCAGATGGAACGACCCTGCTGGCCTTTCAGATACGAGACGTATACCAGCGCGGAGCCATCCGGGACCCAGAATTCGTGGGTACAGCTTTCACCTTGTGCATGGGTTTTGACTTTACGTATGTCGGTGCCATCTTCGTTGACCAGCCACATCCGGGCATCGACCAGATCGTGTGGTCCCTCGTGACAAAACGCCACCGTATGGTCATCAAACGGACGATAGATAGGATGCCCCAGCCACTTCTTCTCTTCATGAATGATTGAGCTCTCGCCGGTTTTCAGATCCACGCGCAGCAGCCGGCAGTGTGGCCCTTTATGGAAGAAGTCGTGGAAAATTTGCCAGTCGTTCAGCGGCGTCCAGTCGCGTTTCGCAATTTCAATGCCCACAAGGCTGGTGCAGTCGCTGTTCGCCACCCAGGTGCCGTAACCGACCCAGTCATCCGGGACGCGGTACACTTCACGCTCTGCCCGTGTCTCAAGAGAGACCTCCATAAGCGTGCGATCGTTCTTCACATAGTAGAAGGCGCGATCGTCCGGGGAGAGAAATCCGCCAAAGGTGTTATCGCCTGCGCCCTCTGTCAGCTGTACGGCTTCGGCGTTCTGCAGATCCAGCAGGTAATAGTTCCAGTGACCATCGAACGCTCCGGCGAACAGCAGATGACTGCCGTCATTAAAGAAGCACTTCTGGTAAAAGTAATTGCGATGACATGTTACTTCAGGCGGGGTCAGACGCGTGACTTCGACGCCTGTATCCGGATCCCGGCCGATCTCGTAGTTCAGCTTGACCCGCATACCTTTAGCCATAATGCGCTCCTTTCGGCAATAAAAATAAGATTAAAAAGTGGGTGTTAAATTATCAAAACGCCGTTTTATTTAGTGTGACTTATCGCGCAGTTTGTCAGTTTGAGTGAGGTGAAGCGGCGAATCCTGACGCTTCCGTGATCGGAACACCATTTCTGGTATAAAGAATCACAAAAAATGAAACGATGTTTTAAATGTAATTGAAAACCCCATTATGGGCGTTTACACTGTGCTTATCCTTAAAACGGAACGATGTTTCGTTAATTTTCTGCCTTCGGGCACGGTCCATTCTGGAGGTTATCGTGGACGTCAGACAAAGCATCCACAGCGCGCACGCCAAAACCCTCGACACGCAGGGGCTGCGCAGTGAATTTTTAGTTGAGCAGGTGTTTGAAGCCGATCGCTACACCATGGTCTACAGCCACATTGACCGCATTATTGTGGGCGGAATTATGCCGGTGACCAAAACTGTCTCCGTGGGTGGGGAAGTGGGTAAACAGCTCGGCGTGAGCTATTTCCTGGAACGGCGTGAACTGGGCGTGATTAACATTGGCGGGCCGGGCACCATTACGGTTGACGGCCAGTGCTACGAAATTGGTCACCGCGACGCGCTGTATGTCGGCAAGGGCGCGAAAGAGGTGGTTTTTGCCAGCGTCCACGGCAGCACGCCAGCGAAGTTTTACTACAACTGCGCCCCGGCTCACACCACCTGTCCTACCAAAAAAGTTACCCCGGCAGACGTAGCCCCGGTGACGCTGGGCGATAACCTCACCAGCAACCGTCGCACCATCAACAAATACTTCGTTCCGGATGTGCTGGAGACCTGCCAGCTCAGCATGGGGCTGACCGAGCTGGCGCCGGGCAACCTGTGGAACACCATGCCGTGCCATACCCACGAGCGCCGCATGGAGGTCTATTTCTACTTCAACATGGATGAGGATGCCTGCGTATTCCACATGATGGGGCAACCGCAGGAAACACGCCATATCGTGATGCATAACGAGCAGGCGGTTATCTCTCCAAGCTGGTCAATTCACTCCGGTGTGGGGACGAAGGCGTATACCTTCATCTGGGGAATGGTCGGTGAAAACCAGGTCTTTGATGACATGGACCACGTCGCGGTAAAAGATCTGCGCTAGTCGCGGGCAGTTAAGTATAAATCTGCCTGTTGCTGACAGGCATCGAAAGAGTAAGGAACAAACATGATTCTGGATGCATTCTCTCTGCAAGGTAAAGTGGCTGTGGTTTCCGGTTGTGACACCGGTCTGGGCCAGGGCATGGCGTTGGGGCTGGCAGAAGCGGGCTGCGATATCGTGGGCATCAACATCGTCGAGCCTACGGAAACCATCGAGCGCGTGACCGCGCTGGGCCGCCGTTTCCTGAGCCTGACCGCGGATCTGCGTAAAATCGACGCCATTCCTGACCTGCTGGATCGCGCCGTGGCGGAATTCGGTCATATCGATATTCTGGTCAATAATGCCGGGCTGATCCGCCGTGAAGACGCGATTAACTTCAGCGAGCGCGACTGGGACGACGTGATGAACCTGAATATCAAAAGCGTGTTCTTTATGTCTCAGGCGGCGGCGAAACACTTCATCGCTCAGGGGAACGGCGGCAAGATTATCAATATCGCTTCCATGCTCTCCTTCCAGGGGGGCATCCGGGTGCCGTCTTACACCGCGTCAAAAAGCGCAGTGATGGGGGTCACCCGTCTGCTGGCGAACGAATGGGCGAAGCACAATATCAACGTTAACGCCATTGCCCCGGGCTACATGGCGACCAACAACACCCAGCAGCTGCGTGCGGACGAGCAGCGTAGCGCGGAAATCCTTGACCGAATCCCGGCAGGGCGTTGGGGGCTGCCGGACGATCTGAAAGGACCTGTGGTGTTCCTGGCATCGAAGGCGTCGGACTACATCAACGGTTATACCGTAGCGGTTGATGGCGGCTGGCTGGCGCGTTAATTCGCGCTGACGAAAGAGCCTCTGCCTGCGGGTGGAGGTTTTTTTTGCTCAAAAATTGTCATTATCCATATCGACAAAGATGAAAAATCCATACAAAAAAAATCATAAATGACGCGCATCACAGTTTTATTACTTAAATATTAATCAATTAGTAAAATATGGCGATATTTCACCGCGAGTTGAAATTGTAATGTCCATCACAGATCGCCATGCCATAGCGAAATAATCCATATCTTCGCGAATTCCGGCCTGACACTTTTCTTCGCTATCTCGTAATTTCACTTAACGAATTTCTCTGTTCAGGCAGGAAACTATGACATCTATAAATGACTCTACCCTCATGCCCGCGGCGCTGCGCGATACTCGCCGCATGAACCAGTTTGTCTCCATTGCGGCGGCAGTGGCTGGCTTGTTATTTGGACTGGATATCGGCGTCATTGCTGGCGCATTACCGTTTATTACCGATCACTTTACGCTGAGCAGTCGCCTGCAGGAGTGGGTGGTGAGCAGCATGATGCTTGGCGCAGCCATCGGCGCGCTGTTCAACGGCTGGCTCTCGTTCCGTCTCGGGCGCAAATATAGCCTGATGGTTGGGGCAATTCTGTTTGTGGCTGGCTCCATTGGCTCTGCGTTCGCTACCAACGTGGAAGTGCTGCTGCTCTCCCGCGTCCTGCTGGGCGTGGCGGTCGGGATTGCCTCCTACACTGCGCCGCTGTATCTCTCGGAGATGGCGAGCGAGAACGTGCGCGGCAAGATGATCAGTATGTACCAGCTGATGGTCACGCTGGGTATCGTACTGGCGTTTCTGTCAGATACTTACTTCAGCTACAGCGGTAACTGGCGCGCCATGCTGGGCGTGCTGGCGCTGCCGGCGCTGTTGCTGATTGTGCTGGTGATTTTCCTGCCGAACAGCCCGCGCTGGCTGGCGCAGAAAGGTCGTCACGTGGAAGCGGAAGAGGTGCTGCGCATGCTGCGTGATACCTCAGAGAAAGCGCGTGAAGAGCTGAACGAGATCCGTGAAAGCCTGAAGCTGAAGCAGGGCGGCTGGTCGCTGTTTAAAGCCAACCGCAACGTGCGTCGCGCGGTGTTCCTTGGCATGCTGCTGCAGGCGATGCAGCAGTTCACCGGGATGAACATCATCATGTATTACGCGCCGCGTATCTTCAAAATGGCCGGATTCACCACCACCGAACAGCAGATGATTGCAACGCTGGTGGTCGGGCTGACCTTTATGTTTGCCACGTTTATCGCGGTATTTACCGTGGATAAAGCCGGTCGTAAACCGGCGCTGAAGATTGGCTTTAGCGTAATGGCGCTCGGTACGCTGATCCTCGGTTACTGTCTGATGCAGTTTGATAATGGCACCGCCTCGAGCGGTCTCTCCTGGCTCTCTGTCGGGATGACCATGATGTGTATCGCCGGATATGCCATGAGCGCCGCACCGGTGGTGTGGATCCTGTGCTCTGAAATTCAGCCGCTGAAGTGCCGCGACTTTGGCATCACCTGTTCCACCACCACCAACTGGGTGTCGAACATGATCATCGGCGCAACCTTCCTGACGCTGCTGGATGCCATTGGTGCAGCAGGAACGTTCTGGCTCTACACGGTACTGAACGTGGTGTTTATCGGGGTGACCTTCTGGCTGATTCCTGAAACCAAAGGCGTGACGCTGGAGCATATTGAACGCAAGCTGATGAGCGGGGAGAAATTACGTAATATTGGCGTGTAATGTTATTGCCCGGTGGCGCTTCGCTTACCGGGCCTACAATACCTTGTCGGCCCGGTAAGGCGTCGCCTTTTAACGCATCGCCCGCTTCAAAATACGCTCAGCCTGACGCTGGAAATCTGCAGCGGTCTCTTCCACCGATTTCTGACCATAGTCGATATACTGCAGCGAGGTGCCGAACTGCGCCACAATCTGCGGATCGTCAAAGTAAGGTGACACGCTGAGTTTTGCAGGCAGCGACTGCGCCAGACGCAGGCCTGCAACCGACGGGTCGTTTTCTTTAATGGTACCGGCTTCAGTCAGGTAATGAACCGCCACGTTGCTCAGTGGTACGCCACGCTCCAGGCCCAGCGTCTCCACGCCCTCTTTACTGTTCAGCAGGAAGTTAATCAGCTTTGCCGCCGCTTCCGGGTTTTTGGTCGATTTACCGATCGACAGCATCTGTGCCGGTTTGAAGAACAGGCCCGCATCCGTGGCACCCGGCAGCATCGGGTAACTGCCCAGCACCAGTTTTGCCGGTGGCTTGAGGTTATCGGAGTATTTATTGATGGTGGAGTTCCACATATAGGTGCCGCCCCATTCCCCCTGGATCCACGGCTTCATCTCATACATGTTGCTCTTGCCAAACGACGCATAGTATTTGGTGTCCGGCATCACATGGCTATCAATCAGTTTTTTGTAGGTCTGGAAGAACTCCACCCATTGCGCCTTGCTGTAGGTGAATTTTTTGGTTTTCTCGTCCACGGCAGGGATGTTGTATTTCTGAACCATGTAAGAATTCAGCAGCGCCAGCGTGTCCTGGTGTTCCAGTATGACAGGGTAATACTGCTTGCCGAGCTTGCTTTCGAAGGTTTTACCGGCGGCCATCAGTTCGTCCCAGGTTTTTGGGTAGTCCATGCCCGCTTTTTTCCACGTTTCGTCGTTAAAGTAGAAGACGCGCGCGGTCACGGAAATTGGGATCCCGTTCAGCTTGCCGTTGACCGTTGTGGACTGGAGCTCTTTGGCATCAAACTGGCTTAGATCTATCACGTCCTTCATTTTGTTCAGATCGTAAAAGCCGTCGCCGGTTTTCGAGAAGATCGGCAGCCAGTTCCAGTTGGTTTGCATCACATCCGGCTCTGTGCCGCCTGCGATCTGGGTGGTCAGACGGGAAAGATGGCCGTCCCAGCCGGTGTATTCCGCCTTAACGTTAATGTCCGGGTTCTGTTTATGGAACTCTTCTAACGCTTTCAGCGTCACCTGGTGACGGCCATTACCGCCCCACCAGGACATACGTAAATCGGTAGTTTGCGCCATCGATGGCAAAGCAGTAAGGCCCAGGGTCGCGGAGATTGCTGCGCTTAAAAGCACATTTTTCATTTTTCTTGCTCCATCAGAGAGAGAGGTTCAGTTCAGTTTTTGCGTCAAAAATATGGCACTTATTCATGTCGAAGCGGAAATAGACTTTTCGGTTAAGCCCTTTAGCGATCATCGGCTTAGCCTCTTCCGAAGGGATTCTGGCGGTCAGTTCGTTGTCTCCTACCTTCAGGTACACAAAGAATTCGTGGCCCATGTTCTCCACGCGCACCATTTCGCCGCTGCACCCATCCGGGAAAGGCGAGTCTGAGATCGACACAAATTCCGGACGCACGCCGTAGAACACGTCCTGACCGGCGTAAGCAGCGACTTTTTCCTGCGTTTGCGCATTGAGCGGCATGGTTTCATTGCCGAGGGTGATGTGCAGTTGCCCGGCTTTTTCCACCAACTGGCTTTTACGAATGTTCATCTCCGGTGCACCGATGAATCCTGCGACGAACATGTTGTTGGGCTTGTGGTAAAGATTATCCGGGGTATCGACCTGCATGATGTGGCCCAGCTTCATTACACAGATACGGTCGCCCATGGTCATCGCTTCGGTCTGGTCATGCGTGACGTAGACGGTGGTGGCCGGTTTACCGGACTGCTTCAGCTGCTTATGCAGATCTGAAATACGAATACGCATCGAGGCACGGAGCTTGGCATCAAGGTTTGACAGCGGTTCGTCAAAGAGAAACACGTCCGGCTTTTTCACAATCGCGCGGCCAACCGCGACGCGCTGGGCCTGTCCACCGGAAAGCTGACGCGGCAGGCGGTCAAGCAGCGACTCCAGCTCCAGGATTTTGGCCGCTTCGTTTACCTGCGACTCAATTTGCTCTTTCGGCAGTTTGCTCAGCTTAAGACCAAAGGCCAGATTTTCGCGCACCGTCATGTGCGGGTAGAGCGCGTAGTTCTGGAACACCATCGCAATGCCGCGCTCCTTCGGTGCGAGGTTGTTCACGATCTTATCGCCGATCCGCACTTCACCGCCGCTGATGGTTTCCAGCCCCGCCAGCATGCGAAGGGTGGTGGACTTGGCACAGCCGGATGGACCGACGATCACCATAAACTCCCCCTCGGCGATCTTCAGGTCGATAGCATGTACGGCTTTGAAGCCGTTGGAGTAAACCTTTTCCAGTTTATTGAAGACAACTTCAGCCATGATATTTCCCTCTTAACCTTTAATTCCGCTGCTGGAGACGCCCTGCACGAAGTAGCGTTGGGCCAGGAAGAACACAATGATGGATGGCAGAATGGAGATGCTCGCCATTGCCAGAATTTCGTTCCACGGCGCACCTTCGGTAACGTCGATGGACATTTTCAGCGCCAGTGCAATCGGGTATTTATCCACGCTGTAGACATAAATCAGCGGCCCGATAAAGTCATTCATTGACCACATGAACTGGAACAGGGCGACGGAGATAATGGCCGGTTTCAGGATCGGCACCACCACGTACCACAGCACCTGAAGGGAGTTACAGCCGTCGATTTGCGCCGCCTCTTCCATGTCACGCGGCACGCCGCGCAGGAACTGGATCAGCATAAAGACGAAGAACCCCTGCGTGGCGAAGGCCAGCGGCAGGTACAGTGGCATGTAGCTGTTCAACATGCCCATTTCACGGAACATCAGGTACTGCGGAATCAACAGCACGGTGCTGGGCAGCAGCATGGTGGTGATGAGCGTGGCGAACCAGAATTTTTTCCACGGGATCTCAAAGCGGGCAAAACCATACGCCACAATGGTGGAGGAGATAATGGTCAGGATCACTTTGGGGATCACATACTTAAAGGTGTTCAGCATGTAATGGCCGAAGGTGTACTCGGTCCCGGTCTTCCAGCCGTTGATAAATCCGTCCCAGGTGGCATGTGCTGGCCACAGGCTCAGGGTAGTGAAGATCTCGTGGTTCGGTTTGAACGACGCTGAGAACATCCACACCAGCGGGTAGAGCATCAGCAGGCCGACAAACAGCAGGATCGTATAACGAACGGTGGCGTTGATTTTCTCTCTGCGCTGCGTACGGGCAACCTCGCGTTCGGCGACGCTTCTTGCCGCGGAAAGGTGTTGAATATCAGCCATTTTTGCCTCCTTTATCGGCGGAGTAGAACACCCAGTATTTCGACGACTTAAAGGCGATACCGGCAAAGACGGCCACCACCAGGAACAGGAGCCACGCCAGCGCCGCGCCATAACCCATATCGAAATATTTAAACGCCGTGTCGTAGATGTAGAGCGAGAACAGATAGGTCGAGTAGGTTGGCCCGCCGCCGGTAATGACGTACGGCCCGGTAAATTCCTGGAATGCCTGAGTGGTTTGCATGATGAAGTTGAAGAAAATCACCGGCGTAATCAGCGGCACGGTCACTTTCATGAACATTTGCCATCTGGACGCGCCGTCGATCATTGCCGCTTCATACTGAGACTGCGGAACGTTTTGCAGCGCCGCCAGGAAGATGACCATCGCGGAGCCGAACTGCCAGACGCGCAGCAGGGTCACGGACATCAGCGCCAGAGAGGGCTCACCCAGCCAGTTCACCGGGTCGAAGCCAAATACGCCAATAAAGCTGTTCAGCAGACCATCTATCGCAAATAGGGCGCGCCACAAGACAGCAATCGCCACGGAGCTGCCGAGGATCGACGGAATATAGTAAGCGGTACGGAAAAAGCCGATCCCGCGTAATTTGAAGTTGAGAACAAACGCAATCCCTAATGCAAACGCGAGCTTCAGCGGAATGGTCAAAAATACATACGCGAACGTGACACCCATTGATGTCCAGAAGAGCGTGTCTTCGGTAAACATATAGCGATAGTTTTCGATGCCGTTAAACACCGGTGGGCTCATCAAATCGTAATCCGTAAAACTGAGGAAAAACGATGAGACGAAGGGGAAAGCCGTAAAGAGTATCAACCCAATAATGTAGGGTGATATCCATGCGAGCCCCAGCAGCTTGTTTTCATTCATACAGACCTACCTGGCAATCAGTGGGTGAAATGACGGTATGAGTTTCAGGTCATCCGAACCGTAGTTTTCGAATAATAAAACAGTGTTTTATTTTATATTATGGCTATTTTTTCCCGCGTCATTCGCTTAATGATGGAAATGTGATCAGCATCGAAACGCTGTTTCAATAAAGTGAGGAGGGTGGCATTTTGCCGCTATTTCTGGCGATCAAGGCAGGTCTTGCATGTAAGCAGAAAGAAAAGCGGATGATTAATAACAATAATACCGGAAAGGTACTAACTACCAACTTTGATAGCCAGTACACAGATAGATCAATATCGCGTTCAGATTATTCTTACTTTCTTGTATCATCGGACCACCTGAACTCACGAGGCAGAAATTACCTGCACTCTTAACAGAAGAACGTCTATGTCAGCGATGGATTTCAAAAAAAACACGGACCTCGATTTTCCTTCTTATGCCACCCCGGCTGTCAGCACTAAAGAAATCGACCTTTTGGGGCTGTTAGACATCCTGCTTGCCGCCAAAAAGCGCATCATTGCTATTGCGTTCGCGTTTGCGCTGGCCGGACTGGCGATTGCCTTTTTACTGCCGCAGAAATGGACCAGTAAAGCGGTGATCACGCCTGCCGAACAGACGCAGTGGAACCCGCTGCGCCAGATGATGGTGGCACTACAGGTTCTGGATGTGGACGTAAAAGTGTCCCGTGATGAAGTGTTTGGACTGTTTATCAAAAAGTTTCAGTCGCAGTCATTGCTTGAAGAGTATATGAAATCCTCCCCTTACGTTATGTCACAGCTTGAGGGGACAAACGTGGATCCGCTGGAGCTGCATCGTGCGGTGGTCAATATCTCTGAGAAGATGAAAGCGATTGATAACACTCAGGTAAAAGACGCAGATAAAGCGCCTTACGTCTCCTGGACGCTCAGCTTCACCGCCCCCACGGCGGGAGATGCGCAAACCGTTCTGGAAGGGTATATCAAGTATATTGCCGCGATTGTCGAGCAAGAGATCATGCTGAATATCCGTAACCAGCTCGCCCTGAAAACGAAGGTGGTAGAGCAGCAGCTGGATCTGGATCGGGTGCGTCTGACCAATATTCACAACACCAATCTGCAGCGTCTTAACTATTCGCTGGAAGTGGCTAACGCGGCGGGTATTAAGAAACCTGTCTACAGCAACGGACAGGCCGTAAAAGACGATCCGGATTACTCCGTTGCCCTGGGCGCTGACGGTATCGCGCAGAAATTGCAGATTGAGAAAAATCTTAAGGATGTGTCTGAGCTGAATGCAGACTTCCAGAACCGTGAATATTATCTGGCGCAGCTGAAAAAACTCTCCGTTGAAGACGTTAAACTGGAACCCTTCAAGTATCAGCTTTCACCTTCCATGCCGGTGAAAAAAGATGGCCCGGGGAAAGCGCTGATTGTCATGCTGGCGGGGATTCTGGGTGGGCTGTTCGCCTGCGGTAGCGTACTGCTTCGTGAAGCGATGCTTAGCCGTAACCCGCTGCCAGAGCCGGTAGCGGAATAACTGACGCAGAGAAAAAGGGCGCTGAAATCAGCGCCCTTTTTTATTGCAGAAAATCTTCCCGTACGGGGGTAAAGGTATCCAGCAGGGTGCCGGGTTGAAGACATACGCAGCCGTGCATGACATGCGGCGCTTTGTAGAGCGTATCGCCGGCCCTGACAATATGCTTCTCTTCACCAATGGTGAATTCGAACTCACCGGACAGCACATAGGTTAGCTGTTCATGCGGATGGCTATGCATCGGGCCAATAGCGCCCTGGGCGAAATTCACTTCAACCGCCATCATCTTACCGCTGTGGGCCAGGATCCGACGGGTTACGCCGTTACCCAGATCGTCAAGCGTGGTCTCGTTGTGGAAAATAAACATGCCTTCCCTCATTATAAAATGAAATATTGTTTCATTTAATTTACATCACCTCTTTTTAAAAAGAAACGGCGCGACAAAGAACTGGAAACGCGATCACAAGTTTGCTTCACTGAGATAAACAGAGAAGGAGGGATAATGAAAACAATCGGCCTGCTGGGTGGCATGAGCTGGGAATCGACCATTCCCTACTATCGTTTAATTAATGAAGGGGTGAAGCAGCGCCTCGGAGGACTGCATTCTGCCAGTTTGCTGCTGCACAGCGTGGATTTCCATGAGATTGAAGCGTGCCAGTCGAGCGGTGAATGGGACAAAGCCGGAGAGATACTGGCGCAGGCGGCACTCGGGCTTCAGCGTGCCGGTGCCGAAGGGATTTTGCTCTGTACCAACACGATGCATAAAGTTGCTTCGCACATTGAAGCGCGTTGCCCGCTGCCGTTTTTGCATATTGCGGATGCGACCGGGCGCGCGATTGGCGCGGCGGGGATGCGTCGCGTGGCGCTACTGGGAACGCGCTACACCATGGAGCAGGATTTTTACCGTGGCCGGTTGAGCAGTGAGTTCGGTATCGAAAGCCTGATCCCGGATGACGCCGACCGGGTGCGCATTAATAAGATTATTTTTGATGAGCTTTGCCTCGGCACCTTCAGTGAGTCTTCCCAGACGTATTACGTCAGCGTGATTGAACAACTTGCCCGGCAGGGGGCTGAAGGGGTGATCTTCGGCTGTACCGAGATCGGCCTGCTGGTACCGGCTGAGCGAAGCCCGATCCCGGTATTCGACACTGCCGCCATTCACGCCGCTGATGCGGTGGAGTTTATGCTGTCATAACGGATTTTGCCGGTCAGGTAAGCGAAGCGCCACCTCACGCGCATGCTCAACTAAATGCCCGGTAAAGGCATCAACCAGTGCCGACGCCGGGCGATGCAGGGGGCGGATCAGGCTGACGGTAAACGGGACGGAGAGGCTAAACGGGCGAATCACAATCTCGCTCCCGGCGTAGTCCAGCGCTGTAAGCGGGTTAACCACGGCTACGCCTACCCCGGCACGTACCATTGCGCATATTGAGGCCGCGCTGTGTGTTTCTACTACCATCCGGCGTTTTACCTGATGTTCGGCAAACAGCGTGTCCAGCAGTTGTCGATAGCTGTCGGTCTGCGACAGGCTAATGTAATTTTCCCCGTGGAAATCAGCGGGGGTCAGCATTGCTTTACTGGCAAGCCGGTGCCCGGCAGGAAGCACGCAAACCTCATCCAGCGTGAGCAGTTCCGTGCGCTCCGTACCTGCAGGGGTGGTGAGGGTTTCGGTTAACCCCAGGTCGTGACGCTGCGCTGAAAGCCACTCTTCCAGCAGCGGAGATTCCTGCGGCACGATAGTGAGACTGACCTCCGGATAGCGGGCCAGAAAAGGCTGCAGCAGCGTCGGTAAAAAGGATTGTGAAAAGACGGGCAGGCAGACAATCGACAGTTCGCCCTGACGAAACTCGCGCAGGCTTTCCGCCGCACTGACAATTCTGTCCAGCCCATACCACGAGCGCTGCACTTCCTCGAACAGACGCAGCCCTTGTACCGTTGGGTGCAGCCGGCCCCGGGTGCGTTCAAACAGTTTCAGTCCCAGCACTTTCTCGAACCGTGCCAGCTCGCGGCTTACCGTAGGCTGCGAGGTGTGCAGCATCTGCGCGGCTTCGGTGAGGTTGCCGGCGGTCATCACGGCGTGAAAAATCTCAATATGGCGTAAGTTGACGGCGGGCATAGGGCACCTGAAAGCGAAGGACTGTCCATATCATTTTTGCATAGACTCGCGATAAAACGATATTTTTTATTCTCTTTCTGCTGTGGCGTAATCATAAAAAAGATGACCACCCGGAGAAGACCATGCCACGCCCGCTTAACCAGACTGACACCGATTTAAATGCCGATAACCTGCTGCGCCTGCCTGCCGAGTTTGGCTGCCCGGTATGGGTCTACGATGCGCAAATCGTTCGCGAGAAGATTGCTGCGCTGCATCAGTTTGACGTGGTGCGTTTTGCCCAGAAGGCGTGCTCCAATATCCATATCCTGCGCCTGATGCGCGAGCAGGGCGTGAAGGTTGACTCCGTGTCGCTGGGTGAAATCGAGCGCGCGCTGGCGGCTGGCTTCGATCCTAAAACCGATCCTGACGCAATTGTCTTTACTGCGGATCTGATCGACGACGCGACGCTTGCCCGCGTGCATGAACTGCAGATCCCGGTTAATGCCGGGTCTGTGGATATGCTGGAACAGCTTGGACAGGTTTCTCCCGGCCACCGCGTCTGGCTACGTGTGAACCCCGGTTTTGGCCATGGTCACAGCCAGAAAACCAACACTGGCGGTGAAAACAGTAAACACGGCATCTGGTATGCCGATATGCCCGCCGCCCTTGAGGTATTACAGCGTTACAACCTGAAGCTGGTGGGCATTCATATGCACATTGGTTCGGGCGTGGATTACGGTCACCTGGAACAGGTGTGCGGCGCGATGGTGCGTCAGGTTATCGACTTCGGGCAGGATCTGGAGGCGATCTCCGCCGGTGGCGGCCTTTCGATTCCTTATCGTGAAGGGGAAGAGGCGATCGATACCGATCACTATTACGGCCTGTGGAGCGCCGCCCGGGACAAAGTTGCCGCGCATGTCGGGCATCCGGTGAAGCTCGAAATTGAACCGGGTCGTTTCCTGGTGGCGGAATCTGGCGTGCTGGTTGCTCAGGTGCGTAGCGTGAAAGAGATGGGATCGCGCCACTTCGTACTGATTGATGCGGGCTTCAATGACCTGATGCGTCCGTCCATGTATGGCAGCTACCACCATATTTCAGCGCTCGCCGCCGATGGCCGCGATTTAACCGACGCCCCACGTATTGATACGGTTGTCGCAGGCCCGCTGTGTGAATCGGGCGATGTCTTTACCCAGCAGGAAGGGGGTAAAGTAGAAACCCGCGCGCTGCCGGAGGTGAAACCCGGGGATTATCTGGTGCTGCACGATACCGGCGCTTATGGGGCGTCGATGTCTTCTAACTACAATAGCCGCCCGCTGCTGCCGGAAGTGCTGTTTGATAACGGCAAGGCGCGGCTGATCCGTCGCCGCCAGACCATTCAGGAGCTGCTGGCGCTGGAACTCGTCTGAGTAAAATATGGCCCCGTGGTTACCGAGTCGCGTAGTACCAGCGTACCGGTAAACGGCGGGATCGCTTCTACCGGCTGGTTTTTTGCCAGCCGGATCGCCTGGTCGATGGCCGTGACAATCATATTATCTATCGGCAGATAGACCGATGAGAGCGCAGGCTCCAGCCATTTTGCGCTGGGCGCATCGTCAAAGCCAAACAGTGAAATATCCTGCGGGATCTTCAGCCCTGCCTGGTGCAAGGCTTTGGAGGCTCCCAGCGCCATATCATCGTTACAGGCAAACAGGGCGCTAAACGGCACACCGTCGGCAATCAACTCCCTGCACAGTTCATACCCCCGCGTCATGCCCGCATCGCCGTACTTAATCCGGCGCTCATCCAGACGAATGCCGTGCTTTTCCAGCGCTTTACGGTAGCCCATCAGGCGGGCTTTACCGGTAGGGGTGTGGATAGGGACGGTAATACAGGCGATCTCCCGGTGGCCCTGGTTTATCAGGTAATCCACGGCCTTAAAGGCGGCATCCTGCTGTTCGAAGAAGACGCAGCGATCGGGAGCTTGGCTGACTTCCCGGTTGATGACCACCAGCGGGGTTTGCACGGAGTGGATCAACTTCATGATCGCTTTTTCGCTCATGTACCGCGTGTAGAGCACAATGGCGTCACACTTGCGATCGGCCAGCATCTGTACCGCCTGTTCTTCCTGTTCCGGCGCGTCATGACCGTCGGTGACGATCAGCTGCTTCCCGTGCGTTTCGGTCTGCCGGGAGGCCTGCTGAAGGAGGCGGCCAAAGTAAAAGCCATCGAAGGTTGAGACCACCAGACCAATGCTGTTGCTGGTCTGGTTAGCCAGCGAACGCGCGAGAAAATTCGGGCGATACCCCAGCTCTTCCATTGCCGCGAACACCTGCTGACGCGTGCTCTCTTTGACCTGACCTGTGCCGTTCAGCACGCGCGATACCGTGGCTTTTGATACACCTGCGCGCAGTGAGACATCCAGCATTGTTGCCATTAGACATTCCTGATTCCACGTAACGATCTGCAGTTTAACACAGACCATCCGGCGCATAAGCGACGCGGGAAGGGCAAAACGCCCATCACGATCACGCTTTTCAGTAACGATCTGTCAGAACCGAAGAAATGGCTGCAATTGGTATACCAAATTGGTCATAAATCACGATCTGGAATACCGCTGGTGGTGTTGAGAGCTTAATCACAGAACCATTACCCTCATAAAGCTATTTTTGGTATGCCAATAGTATCCGGCTGTACACCTTATTCAATAAAAGCCCTTTTACTGAGGTAATACCCTATGGCATTGCAGGAAAAACTGATCGACGCTCTGGGCAGTTTCGCCACTAAATTCAACAGTTATCGCTATATCATGGCGATCAAGTCAGCCTTCATTACCTTAATGCCGGTCATCATCGTTGGGGCGTTCTCTGTGCTGATCTCCAATATGGTGCTGGATCCGAAAAACGGCCTGGCGAGCTTCTCGTCGCTGTCGTTCCTCGCCGCGCTAAAGCCGATCACCAGCGCGCTGAATTACGCCACGCTGAACTTCCTCAACATTGGCGCGGTATTCCTGATTGGCATTGAGCTGGGGCGCATCAACGGTATCAAATCCCTTTTCCCGGGGCTGCTGGCGGTGATCTGCTTTATTTGCGTGACGCCCACCACCGTGGAGATGCTGGTGGATGGCGAAATGCACGTGGTGAAAGATGTACTGCTGCGCCAGTTCTCAGATACCCGCAGCCTGTTCCTCGGCATGTTTATCGCCATTCTGTCCGTTGAAATCTACTGCTGGCTGGAGAACCGCCCGGGGCTGAAGATCCGAATGCCGGACACCGTGCCGCCTAACGTGGCCGCGTCGTTCTCCGCGCTGATCCCGGCGATTATTACCACCACTGCCATTGCCACGCTGGGGTTTGTGTTTCATCAGATCACCGGGATGTATCTCTACGACGCGGTGTATCAGGTGGTGCAACAGCCGCTGGAGCGGGTGGTGCAAAGTCTGCCTGGGATCCTGCTGCTGATGTTCGTTGCACAGCTTTTCTGGGTGATTGGTATCCACGGCAACCAGATGATCAAGCCGATCCGCGAGCCGCTGCTGCTGGGGGCGATCACCGTCAACATGAGTGCGTTTGAGCAGGGTAAAGAGGTGCCGAACATCATCACCATGCCGTTCTGGGATGTGTATATGAGCATCGGCGGTTCGGGCCTGACTATCGGCCTGCTGATCGCGGTGATGATTGCCACCAAACGCAAGGAGATGAAAGAGATCGCCAAGCTTTCCATCGGCCCGGGGATTTTTAATATCAACGAGCCGGTGATCTTCGGTATGCCAATCATGCTTAACCCGATCCTCGCCATTCCCTTCATTATCACTCCACTGGTGACGGGCTCCATCGGCTACTTCGCCACCGTGACCGGGTTTGCCGGTAAAGCGGTGGTGATGGTGCCGTGGACGACGCCGCCGCTGATCAACGCATGGCTCTCTACGGCAGGTTCGATGGGGGCGGTGATCACCCAGCTAATCTGCATTGTGACGGCGGTGATTATCTATCTGCCGTTTGTGAAAATCGCTTCACGCCGCGCAGAGCAGGCCGCGCTGCAGCAGGCCACTGACAACCCGTGAGGATGCGATGAGCACAAAACAGATAGCCATACCGCAGGATTTTATTCTCGGCGCGGCCGCATCGGCCTGGCAGACCGAAGGCTGGAGCGGTAAAAAGCCGGGGCAGGATTCATGGATCGATCTCTGGTACAAGAATGACCGTCACGTCTGGCACAACGGCTATGGCCCGGCGGTGGCGACCGATTTTATCAACCGTTTTCGCGAGGATGTGGCCCTGATGAAGCAGGCGGGGCTGACGCACTACCGCACCTCGATCAACTGGTCACGCTTTTTAACCGACTATGAAAACGCGACGGTGGATGAAGAGTACGCTGCCTACTACGACGCGCTGTTCGATGAGATGCACCGTCAGGGCATTGAGCCGATGATCTGCCTCGAACATTACGAACTGCCGGGCGTGCTGCTGGATACCTACGGCGGCTGGGCGTCAAAGCATGTGGTTGAGCTGTTTGTCCGCTATGCGGAAAAGGTCTTTGCACGCTACCACGGTAAAGTGACCCGCTGGTTTACCTTCAACGAGCCGATTGTCGTCCAGACCCGCGTGTATCTGGACGCGCTGCGTTGGCCGTATGAGCAGAACACCGGCACGTGGATGCAGTGGAATCACCATAAGGTGCTGGCGACGGCAAAGGTGGTGAAGCTGTTTCGCGAGAAAGGCTATCGCGGTTCTGTGGGCTGTATTCTCAACCCGGAGGTGACCTATCCCCGCTCCTGCGCCCCGCATGACCTGCGGGCCGCTGAGATGTATGACCTGTTCTACAACCGTGTCTTCCTCGACCCCCTGGTGCACGGGCGCTATCCCGCAGAGCTTTTTACCCTGCTGGAGCAGCATCAGGTTGAGTGGGAGTACACCGCGGACGAGCTGGCGCTGATTGCGGATAACACCGTCGACGAACTGGGGATTAACCTCTACTACCCGCACCGTGTGAAGGCACCTTCCCGCGCCTGGCATCCGGACACGCCATTCCACCCGGCATACTACTACGAGCCGTTTGAACTGCCGGGGCGGCGCATGAACCGTTCCCGCGGCTGGGAGATCTACCCGCGCATTATTTACGACATGGCGATGCGGATTAAAAAAGACTATCGCAATATCGACTGGTTCGTGGCGGAAAGCGGAATGGGAGTGGAAAACGAAGCGCAATTTCGCAATCGCGATGGGATTATCGACGACACTTACCGCATCGATTTCATCAGCGAACACCTCTACTACACGCTGCTGGCGCGGGAGGAGGGGGCGAACTGCCATGGCTATATGCTGTGGGCATTTACCGACAACGTCTCGCCGATGAACGCGTTTAAAAACCGCTACGGGTTGATTGAGATCGATCTGGATAACCAGCGTGCCAGACGAGCAAAAAAATCAGCCTCCTGGTTCCGGCAGCTACGCGATACGCGGAGGCTCACGCTTCAGGTTGATGATGAATGGAAGTAGGCGAAAAGCATGCCGGTTCTGGTAAAATAGCGCACAAACTGGCCGGGAGGACGCCCGGTCTGCGCATTAACTGAAAAAACAGGTGAAAACGTGGATAAGGCTGTCATCCTGCCGGAAAAAAAACAGTACCAGGAAATTGGCGAGGATTTACGGGCGCAGATTATCCAGGGGCACTATCCCGTTGGTTCGCGTCTTCCTCCTGAGCGCAATATTGCCGAGAAGTACGGCGTAAGCCGCACCATCGTGCGCGAGGCCTTACTGATGCTGGAGTTGCAGGGCACGGTGGATATTCGCCAGGGCTCCGGTGTTTATGTGATGCGCATCCCCGAAGAGCATGAAAACGAAGAAGAGCGTTTTCTCAATAGCGACGTGGGGCCGTTTGAGATTTTACAGGCCCGTCAGCTCCTCGAAAGCAATATTGCCGCGTTTGCCGCCAAAATGGCGACCCGTGCAGACATCGACAATCTGCGCCGTATTATCGAGCAGGAGCAACGCGCGATTGCCGCCGACGATAATAGTCAGGACAACAATAAGATGTTCCATCTGGTCCTGGCGGGCGCGACGCAAAATCAGATGCTGCTGGCGACGGTGGAGAGTATCTGGCATCACATGGACAGCAGTCCGCTGTGGCAGCAGTTTAATGGCCACATCGCCAGCCGCGCGTACCGCCTGAAATGGCTGGGTGACCGGCAAACCATCCTGGCCGCGCTGCGCCGCCGTGACGTCATGGGCGCCTGGCAGGCAATGTTCCAGCATCTGGAAAACGTGAAAAAAAGCTTACTTGAACTCTCAGACGAAGATGCGCCGGATTTTGACGGCTATCTCTTTGAATCTGTGCCTATTTTCCAGGGGAAGCTGGTATGACTATTCTGCCGCTCTACGCCGCACCGCAGTATGCGGAGCAGGTGACCGACTGGATCTGGCAGGCCTTTGGCGACGGCCTGCCCCGGGCGTTTTTCCACAGTATTGTTGAGCACAGCCAGACGCCGGGCGCATTACCGCTGACTTTTATTGCCCTGGAGAACGAACAGCTTGTGGGCACCGTGGGGCTCTGGCGCTGCGATCTGATCACCCGACAGGATCTTTGCCCCTGGCTGGCAGCCCTGTATGTGGATGACGCGGCGCGAGGCAAGGGGCTGGCGGGGCTGCTGCAAAAGCATGTTATCCACTATGCCGCGCAGGCCGGGTATGACACGTTGCATCTCTGGTCTGCCTGCCGTGACTTCTACGAACGTTACGGCTGGCAGTATATCGGCGATGCGCTGGAGTACCCGGACAAAACGGTACATCTCTATCGCTATTCGTCCGGGGCTTCGGCGGGTGCCCCAACAGAGTGACGGCGCACTAACGTTGGACTAAACAGGTGGGTGATTTCCGGTGGCTGACGCTGCTCGGCGAGTGCTAACGCCAGCTCGGCCGCCTGCGTGGCCATGGTGATAATGGGGTAGCGGACGGTGGTCAGGCGAGGGCGCACGTAGCGGGAGACCAGCACATCATCGAAGCCAATAAGGGAAATTTCTCCCGGCACCTCAATCCCGTTGTCATTTAACACCCCCATAGCTCCGGCTGCCATTGAGTCGTTATAGCTGGCAACGGCAGTGAAATTCCGTCCACGTCCTAACAGCTCTGTCATTGCCTGTTCGCCGCCGCTCTCGTCGGGTTCACCGTAAGCCACCAGCCGGTCATTGCACGGCAGACCGTTTTCGCGCAGGGCATCGTAATACCCCTGCAGGCGATCTTCGGCATCGGAAATGGGGTGGTTTGAGCAGAGATAACCAATGCGGGTGTGACCCTGTTGAATCAGATGGCGGGTGGCAAGCCAGGCACCGTAGCGGTCGTCGAGCGCCACGCAGCGTTTCTCAAACCCGGGAATAATCCGGTTGATGATCACCATGCCGGGGATCTGCTTCATCAGATGAATGAGTTCGGCGTCGGGGATCATTTTGGCATGGACAACCAGCGCCGCGCAGCGGTGGCGGATCAGTTGCTCGATAGCCTGGCGTTCTTTTTGTTCATTGTGATAGCCATTGCCGATCAGCAAAAAATTCCCGGTCTGATAAGAAACCTGCTCAACCGCTTTCACCATGGCGCCGAAAAAGGGGTCAGAGACATCACCCACAACCAGCCCGATGGTTTCGGTTGACTGTTGAGCGAGCGCACGGGCGTTAGCATTAGGATGGTAGTTCAGAGATTCCATGGCGTTTTGCACCGCCTGGCGTGATGCGTCACTGGCTTTTGGGGAGTCGTTGATCACGCGCGACACGGTCGCGACGGAAACACCTGCCAGACGGGCCACATCCTTTATTGTCGCCATTCATTACCTTCTTAGTGGGGGTAAGCGTTTACACGCCAATAAGTGTTGCGGAAAAGCGCCGTGCATTCAAGGGGGGCGCACTTTCCCTCTCCACAAACGTGACGCAGCACAACCCCGGCGGTGTAATCGTTACACGGCCAGACATGTCGGAATAATGTCAATCTGAACCTTTAGTTACACTTTGCCTCAGGCTGTTGCGATTGTCCGATAGCGGGAAAGAAGACGACATTGATAAAGTTGAGATCCCAGAGGTATTGATTGGTGAGATTTCTTAGTACGGTTTCGTACTCATCTCTTGCACCAACCTGCGCGGATGCGCAGGTTTTTTTTCGCCTCTATTTTTGCTGTCGCTCCTGTACCACTTCTCGTGTAATCTGCCACCATTTACTAACCCTTCACACTGGCTGGCAAAGGGAGTTGAGATGCTTTTTGGGTTCTTTCGCACACTGTTCCGTATCCTCTTTCGCGTCCGTTTAACGGGCGATGCAACGGCGCTCCGCGGCGAGCGTGTACTTATCACACCAAACCATGTTTCCTTTATCGACGGCATCCTGCTGGCGCTGTTTCTGCCTGTGCGCCCGGTGTTTGCGGTCTATACCTCTATTAGTCAGCAGTGGTACATGCGCTGGCTCACCCCGCTGATTGATTTTGTGCCGCTCGACCCGACAAAACCGATGATGATTAAACATCTGGTACGTCTGGTTGAGCAGGGACGTCCGGTGGTGATTTTCCCGGAAGGGCGGATCTCGGTCACCGGCTCGCTGATGAAAATCTACGACGGGGCAGGGTTTGTGGCGGCGAAGTCAAAAGCGACCGTTGTGCCACTGCGTATTGAAGGGGCGGAGCTCACCCATTTCAGTCGTCTGAAAGGGTTAGTGAAGCAGCGCCTGTTCCCGAAAATCACCCTGCATATTCTGCCGCCAACCTCATTACCGATGCCCGACGCGCCGCGTGCGCGCGACCGCCGTAAAATCGCCGGTGAAATGCTGCACCAGATCATGATGGAAGCGCGGATGGCCGTCCGCCCGCGCGAAACGCTCTATGAATCTCTGCTGTCGGCGCAGTACCGCTATGGCGCGAAGAAAAACTGCATTGAAGACATTAACTTCACCCCGGACACCTATCGCAAGCTGCTGACCAAAACCCTGTTCGTGGGACGTATTCTTGAGAAATATAGCCAGAAAGGCGAGAAGATTGGCCTGATGCTGCCTAACGCCGGGATCAGCGCGGCGGTGATTTTTGGTGCGGTTTCCCGGGGCCGTATCCCGGCGATGATGAACTACACGGCGGGCGTAAAAGGGCTGACCAGCGCCATCACCGCGGCTCAAATCAATACCGTTTTCACCTCGCGCCAGTTCCTCGATAAAGGCAAGCTGTGGCACCTGCCGGAGCAGCTGACGCAGGTACGCTGGGTCTTCCTGGAAGATCTGAAAGCGGACGTGACGACGGGTGACAAGCTGTGGATTTTCGCTCACCTGCTGATGCCGCGTCTGGCCCAGGTCAAACAGCAGCCGGAAGATGACGCCATTATCCTCTTTACCTCTGGCTCAGAGGGGAACCCGAAAGGGGTGGTTCACAGTCACAAGAGCATTCTGGCAAACGTGGAGCAGATTAAAAGTATTGCTGACTTTACCGCCAATGACCGGTTCATGTCGGCGCTGCCGTTGTTCCACTCCTTTGGCCTGACGGTGGGGCTTTTTACCCCGCTGTTGACCGGTGCCGAAGTGTTCCTTTACCCAAGCCCGCTCCATTATCGCATTGTGCCGGAGCTGGTGTATGACCGTAACTGCACCGTGCTGTTTGGCACCTCAACCTTCCTCGGTAATTACGCGCGCTTTGCCAATCCGTATGACTTTTACCGCGTGCGCTATGTGGTGGCCGGGGCGGAAAAACTGCAGGAGAGCACGCGCCAGATTTGGCAGGACAAGTTTGGTCTGCGCATTCTTGAAGGTTATGGCGTTACCGAATGCGCGCCGGTGGTCTCGATCAACGTGCCGATGGCGGCGAAGCCGGGGACGGTGGGCCGTATTCTGCCGGGAATGGATGCGCGTCTGCTGGCGGTACCTGGCATTGAGGACGGTGGCCGTCTGCAGCTCAAGGGGCCAAACGTGATGAACGGTTATCTGCGAGTGGAAAATCCGGGCGTGCTGGAAGTGCCGATGGCGGAAAACGTCAATGGCGAGAGTGAGACGGGCTGGTATGACACCGGAGATATTGTCCGTTTCGATGAACAGGGCTTCGTGCAGATCCAGGGCCGGGCAAAACGCTTCGCCAAAATTGCGGGTGAGATGGTCTCGCTGGAGATGGTTGAGCAACTGGCGACAGCGGTATCCGCTGACAAGCTGCATGCTACGGTTGTGAAGAGCGATGCCAGCAAAGGCGAAGCGCTGGTGTTGTTCACCACCGACAGCGAACTGAAACGCGACCGGTTGCTACAGCATGCGCGTGAACATGGCATTCCTGAGCTGGCGGTACCGCGCGATATTCGTTACCTGAAGCAGCTTCCGGTGCTGGGCAGCGGTAAGCCCGATTTCGTGACCCTGAAGGGTATGGTTGACGAGGCGGAACAGCAAAATGCGTGAGTCAGTACACACTAACACTTCACTCTGGTCGAAGGGCATGATGGCGGTCATTGCCGCCCAGTTTCTCTCTGCCTTCGGTGACAATGCGTTACTGTTTGCCACCCTGGCATTGCTGAAGGCCGAGTTTTATCCGGACTGGAGCCAGCCCATCCTGCAGATGGTGTTTGTGGGTGCTTACATTATTTTCGCTCCGTTTGTCGGACAGGTGGCGGACAGCTTCCCGAAAGGCCGGGTGATGATGTTTGCGAACGGCCTGAAACTGCTGGGCGCCGCCAGTATTTGTTTTGGTATCAACCCGTTTATCGGCTACACGCTGGTGGGCATTGGCGCAGCGGCGTACTCCCCGGCGAAGTATGGCATCCTGGGGGAACTCACGACCGGCGATAAGCTGGTGAAAGCCAACGGGCTGATGGAGTCCTCTACCATTGCGGCGATCCTGCTCGGTTCTGTCGCAGGGGGCGTGCTGGCGGACTGGCATGTGCTGGCGGCGCTGAGCGTGTGTGCAGTGGTGTATGGCGGGGCGGTGGTAGCCAACCTGTTTATTCCAAAATTGCCGGTGGCACGCCCGGGGCAATCCTGGCGCTTTACGCCTATGACAGGCAGTTTCTTCAACGCCTGCCGCGTGCTGTGGCGTAACGGTGAGACGCGCTTCTCCCTGATGGGCACCAGCATGTTCTGGGGCGCAGGCGTCACGCTGCGTTTCCTGCTGGTGCTGTGGGTGCCGGTGGCGCTGGGGATTACTGACAATGCGACACCGACTTATCTTAACGCAATGGTGGCGATTGGGATTGTCGTTGGGGCTGGCGCGGCGGCGAAGCTGGTGACGCTTGAGACCGTTGCGCGCTGCATGCCTGCGGGGATCCTGATTGGCGTGGTGGTGCTTATCTTCTCGCTGCAGCACGCCTTGCTACCCGCCTACGCGCTGCTTGTCCTGATTGGTATTCTGGGGGGCTTTTTCGTTGTGCCGCTCAATGCGCTGTTGCAGGAACGCGGCAAGCAGACCGTCGGCGCAGGGAATGCCATTGCAGTGCAAAATCTCGGTGAAAACCTGGCGATGCTGTTAATGCTGGGGCTCTATTCGCTGGCCGTTAAAGTCGGTGTGCCGGTGGTGGGGATTGGCGTAGGATTCGGCGCGCTGTTTGCGCTGGCGATTACCGGATTATGGCTCTGGCAGCGTCGCCGTTGATAAGAGCGGCCTGACGCCCTCACCACGGCCCTCTCCTACGGGAGAGGGCGCAAACATTAAAAACGGCAACCAGGTTGCCGTTTGCTTTTATCACGGTGCCGGGTAGGTGTATACCTGATGCACCGCTTCAATCTCTGCTAATACCTCTTCACTCAGATTCAGATGGAAACTCTCGATGTTCGTTTTCAGCTGTTCCATGGTCGTTGCGCCCAGCAGAGTGCTGGCAACAAACGGCTGACGACGCACGAAGGCCAGAGCCATCTGAGCCGGATCAAGACCGTGACGTTTCGCGATATCCACATAGGCCGCCACGGCTTTTTGTGTCTGCTCACCGCTGTAGCGGGTAAAGCGGCTGAACAAGGTGTTACGCGCTCCGGCAGGTTTCGCGCCGTTAAGGTATTTCCCTGTCAACGTACCAAAGCCCAGACATGAATAGGCGAGCAATTCCACCTCTTCGTATTGCGTCACTTCGGCCAGACCCACTTCATAGCTGCGGTTGAGCAGGCTGTATGGGTTCTGGATGGTGACGATGCGGGGCAGGTCATGTTTGTCCGCCAGGTGCAGATAGCGCATTACGCCAAAGGCCGTTTCGTTAGAGACACCGATGTAGCGGATTTTTCCCGCTCGCTGGCATTCGGCCAGGGCTTCCAGCGTTTCCAGTAGCGTAACGGCCGGGGCGCTCTCATTCCAGCTATAGCCCAGCTTTCCAAAGCAGTTGGTGGGGCGCTGCGGCCAGTGAACCTGATAGAGATCGAGATAGTCGGTTTGCAGGCGCTTCAGGCTGGCATCCAGCGCGGCGCGGATATTTTTGCGATCGAGGATCTGGTTTGGACGGATCCCGGCATCGTTGTTGCGTGCGGGGCCGCTGACTTTTGACGCAACAACCAGCTTTTCGCGATTCCCGCGTTTGGCGAGCCAGTTGCCGACGTAGGTTTCGGTAAGCCCCTGCGTTTCCGGACGAGGCGGTACAGGGTACATCTCTGCAACATCAATCAGGTTAATGCCCTGGCTGACGGCATAATCGAGTTGTGCATGGGCATCGGCTTCGCTGTTTTGTTCACCAAATGTCATCGTGCCCAACCCCAGTTGGCTTATTTCCAGAGCGCTGTGGGGGATACGGTGATAATGCATAGCCGGCTTCCTTCATTAGAAATACAGACCACGTCAGGAACCTCCCGACAAAGGAATATAAACATGGCAGAGGGGAAGCAAAAGGGGAAGAAAAAAATCAAAAAGGCCAGCAAGCCACTGACCTTTATCTGTTTATCGCTCGATAATCTGCGAAACTTCGTCGCGATTGATCTGCATTTTATTACCCTGCTGGTCATGGTAGCTGACCAGGCCGGTATCATCGTCGACTTCAGGTTTACCGTCGGTCAGGATCATCCGGCCATCTTTCGTCGCCATAACGTAATCGCTACTACAGCCCGATACCGCAAACGCTAAACCCACTGCTGAAATCAACACTGCCCATTTTTTCATCGTTATCGTCCTCACCTGGCTCGTATCAAATCATAGTGTAGTATTAACCTGATATATCGAAAGGAGAAAGGGGGAAAATCTTAAATCCCCGTCGATTATGTTTGATAGTTCGCAAAATGAGTAAAAAACTATGTTTTCAGTAAGAAATGGCGAGCCAGCAGCGCACCTGTGAAGTTCTTTTTGAGATAAAAGCCGCGCGGCAACGTGAGTATCGGTTCGCCCTTGGCGCCAATAGCCTCGGTGAGGGCTTTGCTGTTGGCCGCTTTCGGACGCAACTGTAAAACTTCTCCGTGTCGGGCCGTGATGCGCTCTACCTGCCCAAGGACGATCATATCCATCAGCTCTTCCCAGTCCAGCCTTAGCTGCCGCTCTTCATCTTCATCGGGGCTCCAGAGCAGCGGCGCGCCTACCCGGCGTTCAGCCAGCGGGATCTGGCGTTCACCCTCAACCGGAACCCAGAGCACGCGCTTGAGTTTATGGCGAACATGGCTGGTTTCCCACGTCACGCCGGTATTCCCGGTTAACGGCGCCACGCAGACAAAGGTGGTTTCAAGGGGCTTTCCCAGACGGTCTATGGGAATGGTTTTTAGCTCAACGCCCAGAGCCGCAAAATCCTGCTCGGGTTTACTCCCCGCACTTGCCCCCAGCCACAGTTCAAGCAACATGCCGATCCAGCCCTTATCCCGTTTCAGATCCTTTGGGATCGGCAACCCTGCCATCGCTGCCAGTTCGCCAAGCGAAAAGCCCGCCAGACGCTGGGCCTGCCCAAGCAACTGGGCTTCGCTTGTTGGCGGAGAAAGCATAGGTGAGAGCGCAAGCATGACGGCAACCTTTTGATTAAAAAATAAACTAAGAAACTGTCCCCTGTGGATAGAGTTTAACTTTTTCTGTACGAATATGCCATGTACATGATTTTTAGGTTTTTTTAGTCATGAAAGACCGTTCTTTATGAAACGAAAAACGGGTTGTTCAATTCTGGTCACTGACAATGAACAGGATCTTACACCATGTTATCCACAGAAAAGTGGGATAACTGGGAATAACCCTGACTACTGTTTCAATCTACAGCCTTGACGTGCGACGAAAATCGAATTTTCACACAAATTGTGCCTAACTTATTGGCACAATCTGTGGATAAAACCGACGCTGTTCGATCTTTCATCAGCATAACGATCATAGGTGTGATGATCATCACGTAATTCCTTCCTGGGGCGCTAAAAACAGAGCTAATTAAATGAATATTATAGGAATGTTTTCAGCGGGTGACACGGTGTAGCGAGGGGCTCTTCAGGTTGTTCATCGGTAATTCCACACTTCTTCACAACTATATCCACAGAAAAGGTGAATAAAATTGCCCTTGTTGCTGCTTATCTGTTTATAACTCTGCGCATATTTGTGAGTTATTCAAATGTTATTAGGTTGCAGGCCTGTAAGAGAGTGGTTTACCGCCTCCCTGTAGTGTGAAACAATCATTCATATATCAGATTTAGTTTGGGGTAGTCCGGTGATTGATGACGATGGCTACCGCCCGAACGTAGGAATAGTAATTTGTAATCGTCAGGGCCAGGTGATGTGGGCCCGGCGATATGGTCAGCACTCCTGGCAGTTTCCGCAAGGCGGGATCAACCCAGGGGAGTCCCCAGAACAAGCGATGTACCGGGAGCTGTTTGAAGAGGTCGGTTTAAGCCGAAAAGATGTTCGCATCCTGGCTTCGACCCGCAACTGGTTGCGTTACAAGTTACCGAAACGTTTGGTGCGTTGGGACACAAAGCCGGTTTGTATCGGCCAGAAACAGAAGTGGTTTCTGTTGCAATTGGTGGGCAACGATTCAGATATCAATATGCAAACCAGCAGTACGCCGGAGTTTGATGGCTGGCGCTGGGTGAGTTACTGGTATCCTGTTCGTCAGGTCGTGTCATTTAAACGCGATGTTTACCGTAGGGTGATGAAAGAGTTCGCAAGTGTTGTCATGCAGCTTCAGGAGATCCCGCCTAAGCCGCAGAGCGCACCTGCCTGGCGACGTAAAAGAGGTTAAGCTACGCAAATCATGCTCACCCGCTTGCGAGAAATAGTCGAGAAAGTGGCCAGTGCGCCTCGTCTGAACGAGGCGCTGAATATTCTGGTCACTGACATCTGTCTTGCGATGGAAACTGAAGTCTGTTCGGTGTATCTGGCCGATCATGACCGACGTTGCTACTACCTGATGGCGACCCGTGGTTTAAAAAAACCACGTGGTCGTACCGTTACGCTCGCCTTTGATGAAGGTATCGTAGGCCTGGTGGGGCGACTGGCTGAACCCATCAACCTTGCCGACGCGCAAAAGCACCCCAGCTTTAAATACATTCCCTCCGTAAAAGAAGAGCGTTTCCGCGCCTTCCTGGGCGTACCGATCATCCAGCGTCGTCAACTGCTTGGCGTACTGGTCGTTCAGCAGCGCGAACTGCGTCAGTATGACGAAAGCGAAGAGTCTTTCCTCGTGACGCTAGCCACGCAGATGGCTGCGATCCTCTCTCAGTCTCAGCTTGCCGCCCTGTTTGGGCAGTACCGCCACACGCGTATTCGTGCGCTGCCGGCCTCGCCTGGCGTGGCGATTGCTGAAGGCTGGATGGACGCCACCCTGCCGCTGATGGAACAGGTGTACGAAGCCTCAACGCTGGATGAAGCGCTTGAGCGCGAGCGCCTCACCGCGGCGCTGGAAGAGGCGGCCAACGAATTTCGGCGTTACAGCAAACGCTTTGCCGCCGGGGCGCAAAAAGAGACGGCGGCCATTTTTGACCTCTATTCGCACCTGCTCTCCGATGCACGTCTGCGCCGTGAGCTTTTTGCCGAGGTTGATAAAGGTGCCGTAGCGGAATGGGCCGTTAAAAAGGTCATCGAAAAATTTGCTGAGCAATTTGCCGCACTGACAGACGGTTACCTGAAAGAGCGTGCGGGAGATTTACGTACACTCGGTCAGCGTCTGCTGTTCCACCTTGATGACACGATCCAGGGGCCGAATGCCTGGCCAAAACGCTTTGTGCTGGTTGCCGATGAACTGTCCGCGACCACGCTGGCGGAGCTGCCGCAGGACAGGCTGGCTGGTGTGGTGGTGCGCGATGGCGCAGCTAACTCCCATGCGGCTATTATGGTTCGTGCCCTGGGTATCCCCACCGTTATGGGGGCCGATATTCAGCCCTCGGTGCTGCACCGACGCACGCTGGTGGTGGATGGCTATCGCGGTGAGCTCCTGGTCGATCCTGAGCCGGTCCTGCTCCAGGAATACCAGCGCCTTATCAGTGAAGAGAATGAATTAAGCAAGCTGGCGGAAGATGACGTCGACCTGCCTGCACAGCTCAAAAGCGGCGAGCGCATCAAAGTTATGCTCAACGCAGGTTTAAGCCCCGAGCATGAAGAGAAGCTCGGCAGCCGCATTGATGGCATCGGCTTATATCGCACTGAAATCCCGTTCATGCTGCAAAGCGGCTTTCCCTCAGAAGAGGAGCAGGTCGCACAGTATCAGGGCATGTTGCAGATGTTTAACGACAAGCCGGTTACCCTGCGTACCCTGGACGTTGGGGCGGATAAACAGCTGCCGTATATGCCAATCAGTGAAGAAAACCCGTGCCTGGGCTGGCGTGGGATCCGCATTACGCTGGATCAGCCTGAGATCTTCCTGATCCAGGTGCGCGCCATGCTGCGCGCGAATGCGGCGACCGGGAACCTCAGCATTTTACTGCCTATGGTCACCAGCATCGATGAGATCGACGAAGCGCGACGGTTGATCGAACGTGCAGGCCGTGAAGTCGAAGAGATGATCGGTTACGCGATCCCCAAACCGCGGATCGGGGTGATGCTCGAAGTGCCGTCCATGGTCTTCATGCTGCCGCAGCTGGCGAACCGGGTCGACTTTATCTCTGTCGGGACCAACGATCTGACGCAGTATATTCTGGCTGTCGATCGTAACAACACGCGTGTTGCCAGTATTTATGACAGCCTGCATCCGGCTATCATTCGGGCGCTGGCGATGATTGCCCGCGAAGCGGAGCAATACGGTATCGATTTGCGGCTGTGTGGCGAAATGGCCGGGGATTCAATGTGCGTTGCGATCCTCATCGGCCTGGGGTATCGCCATCTGTCGATGAACGGCCGCGCTGTCGCACGTGTGAAGTACCTGCTGCGCCATATTGACATCGAGGATGCCCGCGAGCTGGCCGAGCGCAGTCTTGAAGCGCAGCTGGCAACAGAAGTGCGTCATCAGGTCGCCGCGTTTATGGAGCGACGTGGCATGGGCGGCCTGATCCGCGGTGGCCGCTGAAGTTTTTATCTCTCTACCTGTAGGCTGAGGGATCCACAATGATTCATAAACAGAAGCAATAACGCTGCTCTCAGAATGACCACCAGAGCTGTATGTTCCCCCTCACCCCAGCCCTCTCCCAGGAGGAGAAGGAACCGTCCGTGCGTAATTTTTCTGTGGGGATCCCTCTGCCCCGTGGGGGAGGGCAACATCCCATACCATCCTCTATACACATCTTTTACATCTCTGGCGCATCCTCCGCGTCCGCCTTGTGCTATGATTCGCAACTTTGGAGCCTCTGCTGACCGCCGGGGCGCATCTCTACCGCTGTCCACTTTCAGCGGAATAACAACATCTTGTGGTGACAGATGAACAGTGGTTATCTGCATTTTCCGGAATTTGATCCGGTCATTTTCTCAGTAGGACCCGTTTCGCTTCACTGGTACGGTCTGATGTACCTGGTGGGCTTCATTTTTGCTATGTGGCTTGCTGGCCGTCGCGCCAGTCGTCCTGGCAGCGGCTGGACCAAAAACGAAGTCGAAAACCTGCTTTACGCGGGCTTCCTCGGTGTGTTCCTTGGTGGGCGTATTGGCTATGTCCTGTTCTATAACCTCCCGGTATTCCTCAACGATCCGCTCTATCTGTTCCGCGTCTGGGACGGGGGGATGTCCTTCCATGGCGGCCTGATTGGTGTGATTCTGGTGATGGTGATTTTTGCCAAACGCACCAAACGCAACTTCTTCCAGGTATCGGATTTTATCGCGCCATTGATTCCGTTTGGTCTGGGGGCTGGTCGTCTGGGCAACTTCATCAACGGCGAGCTGTGGGGACGTGTCGACCCGAGCGTTTCCTTTACTATGCTGTTCCCGGGCTCGCGCGCGGAAGACCTGGCGCTGCTGCCGTCTCATCCTGAATGGCAATCCATTTTTGATACGTACGGCGTTCTGCCGCGTCACATGTCTCAGCTCTATGAACTGGCGCTGGAAGGCGTGGTGCTGTTTATCATCCTGAATCTGTTTATCCGCAAACCGCGCCCGATGGGGGCTGTCTCCGGCCTGTTCCTGATTGGCTACGGTGCGTTCCGTATCATCGTTGAGTTCTTCCGCCAGCCGGATGCGCAGTTCACCGGCGAGTGGGTACAGTACATCAGCATGGGGCAAATCCTCTCCATTCCGATGATCGTGGCAGGTGCCATTATGATGATTTGGGCGTATCGTCGTCGTCCACAGCAACAACTTTCCTGAGGAACCATGAAACAGTATCTTGAATTGATGAAAAAAGTGCTCGACGAGGGCACGCCGAAAAATGACCGTACCGGAACCGGGACGCTCTCCATTTTTGGCCACCAGATGCGCTTCAACCTGCAAGAAGGCTTCCCCCTGGTGACGACAAAGCGCTGCCACCTGCGCTCGATCATTCATGAACTGCTCTGGTTCCTGCAAGGCGATACCAACGTTGCCTATCTGCACGAAAACAATGTCTCTATCTGGGACGAATGGGCAGATGAAAACGGCAATCTGGGCCCGGTGTACGGCAAGCAGTGGCGTGCGTGGCCAACGCCTGATGGCCGCCATATTGACCAGATCACCACCGTGATGAACCAGCTGAAAAACGACCCGGACTCGCGCCGTATTATCGTTTCTGCCTGGAACGTGGGTGAGCTGGATAAAATGGCGCTGGCACCGTGCCATGCGTTCTTCCAGTTCTATGTGGCTGATGGCAAACTCTCCTGCCAGCTTTACCAGCGCTCTTGCGATGTCTTCCTCGGCCTGCCGTTTAACATCGCCAGCTATGCGCTGTTAGTACATATGATGGCCCAGCAGTGCGATCTGGAAGTGGGCGATTTTGTCTGGACCGGTGGGGATACGCACCTGTACAGCAACCACATGGAACAGACGCATCTCCAGCTGACCCGTGAGCCGCGTGCACTGCCGAAGCTGATTATCAAACGTAAACCGGAATCGATCTTCGATTACCGCTTTGACGACTTCGAGATTGAGGGATACGACCCGCATCCGGGCATCAAAGCGCCTGTCGCAATCTGATACGGCAAATCGTTACATAACCGGCGCATTTACGCGCCGGTTTTTTTTCGTCTGTACTCTGTTCCCCGAGGCGTTATCCAGTCGGCGTGCAACGCGTTGCAACGGATAACATTCTCTGGATAACGCCTCGTAAAACCCCGAATTGCGACTCGTCATGTTCACGGCGTTTCGCCACACTCCCGGCATGAAAAAAGAGCACGGCTTTACGTTTATCGAAACTCTGGTTGCCATTTCGCTGGTTATTATCCTCAGCGCGACAGGGCTCGCCGGCTGGGACAACTGGCAACAGCGGCAGAGGTTGTGGCAGGTCGCCTGTCAGGTCCGCGACTATCTGGTGTTTCTGCGAAACGATGCCAATCGTCACAACCGTGACCACCTGATTACGCTTCAGCAGGACGACAGAGGCGCCTGTTTGATGAGCTCTGCGGTGCAGGGCTGTGAGAACAACAGCCCGTATGTGCTCAGACCGTTGTGGCCTGACGTCGTGCTAAGGGAGGTTACGCCTTCATTAGGATTCTATGGATTAAGGGACACGGCGTGGGCAGGGCGGATACGCGTACAGAGCAGGGCAGGAGAATGGATGATTGTCGTCTCAAACGGAGGGCGTATCAGGATGTGCACTGTTACAGGGGAAAATGCATGCCGATGAACCAGCACGGCTTCTCACTCACAGAGGTGCTGATTGCAATGGCGATCAGCAGCATTCTGTTACTCAGCACGTCGCGTTTTTTACCGGAGCTGCAACGGGCAGTTTTGCTGCAATCCAGGGCGCAAGAGCGTGAAGAAGAGATCTGGCAACGCCTGTTCGCGATTGGCAAGCAGTTACAGCGCGCGGGGTATTGCGCGGGTAATTGTCAGGGGCAGAGCCTGACCATCGGCAGGGAGGGAAGCTGTGTGATTGTCCGGTGGGATGCAAACAGTAACGGCACCTGGGACACCTCAGCATCGGATAACGAAAGTACGGGGTTTCGTCTGGAATCAGGCGCGCTGGAAACCCTGCGTGGCGCGACGGGGTGTGAAGGAAAAGGATGGGAGAAGCTTACCGACCCGGCCCGGCTTATGATCCATACATTTGTGGTACGTAAACATGAGCACCCGGGATTTGCGCCAGCGTTATATCTCGAGTTGACCGCCAGCGGGGTGAATGATAAGCACGCTGCCCCTTACCAGGTTCGCTATGGCGTTACGGGGTTTAACTTGTGAACCGCCAGAATGGGATTGCCTCACTGACGCTGGTTCTGCTGTTACTGGTGTTAGGCACACTGATCCTGACCGGCCTTAACCAGCAACTCATAACATTTACCATGCTGGTTGGCGACGAGAGCCGCGCCATCCAGCAGCAGGCAGCCGCGCAGTCTGCGCTGGAGTGGGGGCGCGTTCAGCACTGGTCGTTGCAGCCTGATGTACAGTGCAAACAGAGACAAACGCAACGTGTTTGTTTGCGTGTACTGAATGAGTCGCAGGTGTTACTCATCGCTGGAGATGGAGAGCTGTTGCTCTGGCGTGGCGGGGAGATTGTCAACGGGCACATACGCTTTTTACCTCATGGCTGGAGTGATTTTTGCCCGCTAAAGGAGCGTGCGTTATGTCGGTTGCCGTAAAGAATGAAAAGGGGTTCAGCATGGTCGACGTGTTGCTGGCGATGATGCTGCTGGTGGCGATCGTAACGGCGCTGTCCGGCTATCACCGGGCGCTGGCTTCCCGCTTTGCCCTGTTTAGCCAGTATCGTCAGCTCTGGCACATCGCCTGGACGCAGTCGCAGATGGATGCTGGTGCGCTGCCAGCAGGCTGGCAGATAAACCGGATGCAGACAACGCAGTCTGGATGTGTCAGCATCACGGTTACACTTATTTCTCCTCTGGGTCGACGCGGTGAGATGACGCGTCTGCATTGCCCGGTTAGCCAGTAGTCGGGAGCGTCTATGTTAAGGGTCTACCACTCAAATCGTCTGGATGTGCTGGAAGCGCTGATGGAATTTATCGTTGAGCGCGAGCGGCTCGACGATCCGTTTGAGCCTGAAATGGTGCTGGTGCAGAGCACCGGTATGGCACAATGGCTGCAGATGTCGCTTTCCCGTAAATTTGGCATCGCGGCGAATATCGATTTTCCGCTTCCCGCGAGCTTTATCTGGGAGATGTTTGTCCGCGTGTTGCCTGACATCCCGGAGCAGAGCGCGTTTAACAAACAGAGCATGAGCTGGAAGCTGATGGCGCTTTTGCCAGATATGCTCACGCATGATGAGTTTGCCATGCTGCGCCACTACCTGCATGACGATACCGACAAACGCAAGCTGTTCCAGCTGGCATCACGTACCGCGGATCTCTATGACCAGTATTTAGTGTATCGTCCGGAATGGCTGACTCGCTGGGAGGCGGGTGAGTTAGTGGAAGGTCTGCCGGAGGCGCAGGTCTGGCAGGCGCCGCTGTGGAAAGCGCTGGTGGAGCATACCGAAAAGCTGGGTCAACCCAAGTGGCACCGTGCGAACCTCTACCAACGGTTCATCTCCATACTGGAAAATAGCACTGACCGACCGGCCCGGCTGCCCTCCCGCGTATTTATCTGCGGTATTTCCGCCTTGCCACCCGTCTATCTGGATGCGCTGAAAGCGCTCGGAAAACACACCGACATCCATATTCTGTTTACTAACCCCTGCCGCCATTACTGGGGCGACATTCAGGATGACCGGTGGCTTTCGCGGCTTGTGACGCGCCAGCGGCGACGTCTCTTTGAAGAACGCACGGTGCCCTTGTTTAAAGACAGTGCCTCTGCCGCGCAGCTTTTTGATGAGCAGGGCATTCAGAACCTGCCTAACCCGCTGCTTGCCTCATGGGGCAAGCTGGGCCGGGACTACATTCATATGCTCTCTGATATCACCTCGTCAGGCGAAGGCGACGTGGATGCGTTTGTTGAAATCACGCCGGACAGCCTGCTGCACAATATCCAGTCCGATATTCTGGATCTGGAAAATCGCGCGGTGATGGGCGTGACGGCCGAAGAATTTGAACGCAGCGACACGAAGCGGAGACTGGATCCCGACGATCGCAGTATCACGGTGCATGTTTGCCACAGTGCGCAGCGTGAAGTCGAAGTCCTGCACGATCAGTTGCTCGCCATGCTACAGGACGATTCTGACCTGACACCGCGTGATATCGTGGTGATGGTGGCGGATATCGACAGCTACAGCCCCTTTATTCAGGCTGTTTTCGGCAGTGCGACGGGAGAGCGCTACCTGCCTTATGCCATCTCTGACCGTCGGGCTCGCCAGTCTCACCCGGCCTTGCAGGCATTCGTTACCCTGCTGTCACTGCCCGACAGCCGCTTCATTTCCGAAGATGTCCTGGCATTGCTCGATGTCCCCGTGCTGGCCGCTCGTTTTAACATTAACGAAGAGGGGTTACGCTACCTTCGTCAGTGGGTAAACGAGTCTGGCGTACGTTGGGGGATCGATGACGACAACGTACAGGAGTTTGAGCTTCCCCCTACCGGGCAGCACACCTGGCAGTTTGGTCTGACGCGTATGCTGCTGGGGTATGCCATGGAAAGCAGCCAGGGCGAGTGGAACGAGGTCCTGCCTTATGATGAATCCAGCGGGCTCATCGCGGAGCTTGTCGGGCATTTAGCCTCGCTGCTGATGCAGCTTAACCGCTGGCGACGTGCGCTAATGCAGCCGCGTCCGCTGGAGGAGTGGCTGCCGGTTTGCCGGGAACTGCTCAATGATTTCTTCCTGCCGGACAGTGACACGGAAGCCGCAATGGCGCTGATTGAAACACAGTGGCAGGCGATAGTCGATGAGGGGGTGAACTCCCACTATAACGAAGCGATCCCGCTTTCGCTTCTGCGGGATGAATTGACCCTGCGCCTCGATCAGGAGCGTATCAGCCAGCGCTTCCTTGCCGGGCCGATCAATATCTGCACGCTGATGCCCATGCGTTCCATTCCCTTCAAAGTGGTGTGTCTGCTTGGTATGAATGACGGTGTTTATCCGCGAGCCCTGCCGCCGCTGGGCTTTGATCTCATGAGCCCGGCACCGAAGCGGGGCGACCGTAGCCGTCGTGATGATGACCGCTACCTCTTCCTTGAGGCGCTTATTTCCGCGCAGAACAAGCTTTACATCAGTTATATCGGTCGGTCGATTCAGGACAACAGCGAGCGTTTTCCCTCTGTTCTGGTGCAGGAACTGGTGGACTATATCGGACAGAGCCACTACCTGCCGGGGGATGAAGAACGTAACTGCGATGAGAGCGACCAGCGGGTGAAAGCGCATATCACCTGTTGTCACAGCCGTATGCCGTTTGACCCGATTAACTACGTCGCCAGCGAATTGCAGAGCTATGCCCAGGAGTGGCTGCCCGCGGCGAAAAAAGAGGGGAAGGCGCACAGTGATTTCATTCAGGAGCTCGACGCGCTGCCCATTGAAACCCTGACCTTCGAACAGCTGCAGCGTTTTTGGGCGCATCCGGTACGCGCCTTCTTCCAGCAGCGGTTGCAGGTAAATTTCCGCTCGGAAGAGAGCGAAATTCCTGACGCAGAACCGTTTACGCTGGAAGGGCTGGAACGTTATCAGTTAAACCTCCAGCTGCTGAATGCGCTGGTAGAGCAGGAAGATGCTGACAAACTGTTCCGCCGCTATCGCGCTGCGGGGCAATTACCGTATGGTGCGTTTGGGGAGATCGTCTGGGAGGCGCAGTGCACAGAGATGAAGGCGCTTGCCGAGCGTGTTATCGAATGCCGACAGCCGGGAACAAGCCTCGAAATCGACCTCAACTGCAACGGTATCCAGCTGACGGGCTGGCTGACGCAGGTTCAACCGGACGGGCTGCTGCGCTGGCGGCCTTCCATGCTGAGCGTTTCGCAGGGTTTGCAACTCTGGCTCGAACATCTTGTCTACAGTGCTGGCGGTAACCAGGGTGAAAGCCGGATGTTTGTACGCAAGGAGGGCGAGTGGCGTTTCCCGCCAATGGAGCCGGAGCAGGCGTTACATTACTTGTCCTTGTACATTGAAGGTTACCGTCAGGGGATGAACAAGCCGCTGCTGCTGCTGCCTGAAAGTGGCGGGGCGTGGATAAAAGCCTGTTATGACGCGCAGAATGATGCGATGTTAACGGATGACGCTTCACTGCAGAAAGCGCGGAGTAAATTTGTTCAGGCCTGGGAAGGTAACATGATGGTCCGTGGTGAAGGCGATGATGTCTGGTATCAACGGTTATGGCGAACGCTTGAGCCAGAATACTTTGAGACCATCACGGAAGAGGCACAACGTTACCTGTTACCGTTGTTCAAATTTAATCAGTCCTGAGCGCTGTATAAAAATTGCGCAGTAAAGGGTGTTCATTTATGATGCACCTGCTATCACGGACTGATGTACAGAAAGAAAGAGATGCTGGCGTGTCCAGCACGAAGTTTGTTAATGATGTAGCCGTGATAAAGAGGTCGTTAATGCCAGGCAGCACCTTGTTCAAAGCGTTTGTTTTGTTTGTCGCCCTTTGGGCTCCCGTCACTCAGGCAGACTCCGGTTGGCAACCCGTCCAGGAAACTATCCGTAAAAGCGAAAAAGATACCCGTCAGTATCAGGCTGTCCGCCTTGATAACGGGATGACCGTGCTGCTGGTTTCCGATCCGCAGGCGGTGAAATCCCTCTCGGCGCTCGTGGTACCGGTTGGGTCGCTGGAAGATCCCGAAGCGCACCCGGGTCTTGCGCACTATCTGGAACATATGACGCTGATGGGGTCCAAAAAATACCCCCAGCCGGATAGCCTCTCCGAATTTCTGAAAATGCATGGCGGCAGCCACAACGCCAGTACGGCACCGTATCGGACGGCGTTTTATCTGGAAGTCGAAAATGATGCGCTGGAAGGGGCGGTGGATCGTCTCGCCGATGCCATTGCCGCACCGCTGCTGGATAAAAAATACGCTGACCGTGAACGTAATGCCGTCAATGCTGAATTGACCCTGGCCCGCACGCGAGACGGTATGCGCATGGCGCAGGTGAGCGCCGAAACCATCAACCCGGCGCACCCTGGAGCCCGTTTTTCCGGGGGGAACCTCGAGACGCTGAGTGACAAACCAAACAGCCCGGTGCTTGATGCGCTGCACGCGTTTCGCGACAAATACTACTCCGCAAACCTGATGAAAGCGGTTATCTACAGCAATAAACCGTTGCCAGAACTGGCTGCCATGGCGGCGCAGACCTTTGGACGGGTACCAAATAAAAACATCGACCTGCCGCAGATAAACGTACCGGTTGTCACCGACGCGCAGAAAGGGATCGTGATCCACTACGTGCCCGCACTGCCGCGCAAGGTGTTACGCGTTGAGTTCCGCATTGATAACAACACCGCACAGTTCCGCAGTAAAACGGATGAACTGGTCACCTATCTTATTGGTAACCGCAGCCCGGGAACGCTTTCTGACTGGCTGCAAAAGCAGGGGCTGGTGGAAGGGATCCGTGCTGACTCCGATCCAGTGGTTAACGGCAACAGCGGTGTGCTGGCGATTTCCGCCACTCTGACCGACAAAGGGCTGGCGCACCGTGATGAGGTGGTCGCGGCTATCTTCAGCTATCTCTCGTTACTGCGCGATAAAGGCGTCGATAAACGCTACTTTGACGAACTGGCACACGTGCTGGATCTCGATTTCCGCTATCCGTCCATTACCCGCGACATGGACTATGTTGAGTGGCTGGCGGATACCATGATCCGCGTGCCGGTTGAACATACCCTGGACGCGGTCAACATTGCCGACCAGTATGACGCTGAGGCGATAAAAGCGCGCCTGGCAATGATGACCCCACAGAATGCCCGTATCTGGTACATCAGCCCGAACGAGCCGCATAACAAAACGGCCTATTTCGTGGATGCCCCTTACCAGGTGGATAAAATCAGTGAGCAAACGTTCGCAAACTGGCAGAAAAAGGCCAGCGAGATCGCGTTGAAGCTGCCGGAACTGAATCCCTACATCCCGGATGATTTCTCCCTGATTAAAACCGCGAAAGCGTACCCACACCCGCAGCTTATTGTTGATGAGCCGACGTTGCGCGTGGTGTACACCCCAAGCCACTACTTCGCCAGCGAGCCAAAAGCCGATGTCAGCGTTGTTCTTCGCAACCCGAAAGCGATGGATAGCGCCAAAAATCAGGTGATGTTTGCGCTCAATGACTATCTGGCCGGTATCGCGCTTGACCAGCTCAGCAACCAGGCCGCGGTGGGTGGGATCAGCTTCTCTACCAATGCCAATAACGGACTGATGGTCAATGCAAACGGCTATACCCAGCGTCTGCCTCAGCTGTTCCAGGCGTTGCTGGAGGGCTATTTCAGCTACACGCCAACGGAAGAGCAGTTTGAGCAGGCGAAGTCCTGGTATGCGCAGATGATGGATTCCGCTGAGAAAGGCAAGGCGTACGATCAGGCGATTATGCCGGCGCAGATGCTGTCGCAAATCCCTTATTTCCAGCGTGAAGATCGCCGGGCGCTGCTGCCATCCATCACATTAAAAGAGGTGCTGGCCTACCGCGACGCGCTGAAAACTAACACGCGTCCGGAGTTTCTTATCGTCGGCAACATGAGCGAGGACCAGGCCAAAACGCTGGCAGAGAACGTACATCAGCAGCTCGGTTCAAAAGGCGACGAGTGGTGCCGTAACCAGGACGTGCTGGTTGAGAAAAAACAGAATGTGATTTTTGAAAAAGCAGGTAACAGCACGGATTCCGCGCTGGCCGCCGTGTTTGTTCCTGCGGGCTATGATGAATTTGCCAGCTCTGCGCAGAGTGCCGTTCTGGGACAAATTATACAGCCGTGGTTCTACAATCAGCTGCGCACTGAAGAGCAGCTTGGCTACGCGGTCTTTGCCTTCTCCATGAACGTTGGCCGCCAGTGGGGGCTGGGTTTCCTGCTGCAGAGCAGCGATAAACAGCCCGCTTATCTCTGGCAGCGTTACCAGGCTTTCTTCCCGCAAGCGGAAGCTAAACTGCGAGCCATGAAGCCGGATGAGTTTGCCCAAATCCAGCAGGCCGTCATTGCGCAGGTGATGCAGCCGCCTCAGACGCTGGGTGAAGAAGCATCCCAGCTGAGCAAAGATTTCGATCGCGGTAATCTGAAATTTGATTCGCGTGATAAAGTAGTGGCCGAGATAAAACAGCTGACGCCTCAGAAGGTTGCCGACTTCTTCCATCAGGCGGTGGTTAAACCGCAGGGAATAGCCATTCTGTCTCAGGTTTCTGGTAGCCAGAACGGGAAAACGGATTACGTTAACCCGAAAGGCTGGAAAATCTGGAAGAGCGTCAGCGCCCTGCAGCAATCTATGCCCTGGAGTAAGAAAGAATGACCGACACCGCTGAGTCCCTTGATCCCTTACGTTTACCTCTGCAGGGTGAACGATTGATTGAAGCCTCAGCGGGAACGGGAAAAACCTTCACCATTGCCGCGCTTTATCTGCGTCTGTTGCTGGGGCTTGGCGGCCAGGCCGCTTTTCCGCGTCCGTTAAGCGTGGAGGAGCTGCTGGTGGTGACCTTCACCGAGGCCGCCACCGCTGAGCTGCGCGGCCGTATCCGTGCCAATATTCATGAACTGCGTATCGCCTGTCTGCGCGAAAGCACGGATAACCCACTCTACGCGAGCCTGCTGGAAGAGATTGCCGATAAACAGCAGGCCGCACAGTGGCTGCTTCTGGCTGAACGGCAAATGGACGAGGCCTCTGTCTTCACCATCCACGGTTTTTGCCAGCGCATGCTGAGCCTGAATGCGTTTGAATCCGGCATGCTGTTTGAACTGCAGCTTATTGAAGATGAGTCTGAGCTTCGCTACCAGGCCTGTGCTGATTTCTGGCGTCGCCACTGCTATCCGTTACAGCGGGACATCGCCGAAGCGGTACATGCGTTGTGGAAAGGCCCTGAGGAGCTTCTGCGCGCCATTGAGCGCTATCTGCAGGGGGAGGCCCCGGTCATTAAATCTCCACCGCCTGCGGATGAAACGCTGGCCTCGCGCCATGAAAAAATCGTCGCAAAGATTGCTGCCGTTAAGCAAAAATGGATTGAGTCTGTCGGCGAGATCGACGCCATTATCGAAAACTCCGGGATCGACAGGCGCAAGTTTAACCGTGGCAATCAGGGGAAATGGATCGACAAGATCACTGCCTGGGCGCAGGAAGAGACGCGCGGTTACCAGCTCCCGGATGCGCTGGAAAAATTTTCCCGGCGTTTTCTGGTTGAGCGAACCAAAGCCGATGGCATTGTCCCGGAGCACCCGCTGTTTGTTGAGATTGAAACCCTGCTGGCAGAGCCATTAACCCTTAACGACCTGATGATCACCCGCGCCATGGCGGAGATCCGTGAAGCGGTGTCGCGTGAGAAACGCCGCCGGGGTGAGCTGGGTTTTGACGATATGCTAAGTCGCCTGGACGCGGCGTTGTGCAGTGAAAATGGCGAGGCGCTTGCCGCCGCCATCCGCACGCGCTTTCCGGTGGCGATGATTGACGAATTTCAGGATACCGATCCCCAGCAGTACCGCATTTTCCGCCGCATCTGGCGACAGCAGCCCAACACGGCACTGTTGCTCATTGGCGATCCAAAACAGGCCATTTATGCCTTCCGTGGCGCGGATATTTTCACTTACATGAAAGCCCGCAGCGAGGTTGAGGCGCACTACACCCTGGACACCAACTGGCGCTCCTCGCCGGGGATGGTGGAGAGCGTCAATGCGCTCTTCAGCCGCATGGATTCGGCGTTTATGTTCAGGGAGATTCCCTTCCAGCCGGTAAAGTTCGCCGCCAGAAATGCTTCGTTGCGCTTTGAATTCAACGGCGTGAACCAGCCCGCCATGAATTTCTGGCTGCTGGACGGCGAGGGGTGCGGCGTTACGGACTATCAACATGCGATGGCTCAGCACTGCGCCGCGCAGATCCGGGACTGGCTCAGCGCAGGTACGCGCGGTGAGGCGTTGCTTTGGAAGGGGGACACATCAGCCCCGGTAAAAGCATCCGATATTACGGTGCTGGTGCGCAGCCGTCAGGAGGCGGCGCTTATCCGTGATGCCCTGACGTCACTGAACATCCCGTCCGTGTATCTCTCTAACCGCGATAGCGTCTTTGAAACGCTGGAAGCGCAGGAGATGCTGTGGGTGCTGCAGGCTGTGCTGGCGCCGGAGCGGGAAAGCACCCTTCGCAGCGCGCTGGCAAGCAGCATGCTGGGACTGAACGCGCGCGATATTGATGCGCTAAATTGCGACGAAGCCGCCTGGGATGCGGTGGTCGAAGAGTTTGTGCAGTACCGCGAGCGCTGGCAAAAACGCGGCGTGATGGCGATGCTGCGTGAACTGATGAGGCAGCGTCACATTGCCGAGAATATGCTCGCCACAGCGGGCGGCGAGCGCCGTCTGACCGATATTTTGCATATCAGCGAACTGTTGCAGGAGGCGGGCACGCAGCTGGAGAGCGAGCATGCCCTGGTGCGCTGGCTGGCGCAGCAAATTGCCGATCCGAACAGTAACTCGTCGAGCCAGCAGATGCGTCTTGAGAGTGATAAACACCTGGTGCAAATCGTCACCATTCACAAGTCTAAAGGCCTGGAGTATCCGCTGGTCTGGCTGCCTTTTATCGCCAATTATCGGGTGCAGGATCAGGCTTTTTATCACGATCGCGAGTCGTTCGACGCGGTGCTCGATCTCAGCAAAGCAGAGTCCAGCGTAGAACTGGCCGAGGCCGAGCGCCTGGCGGAAGATTTACGCTTGCTCTATGTGGCCCTGACCCGCTCGGTCTGGCACTGCAGTCTGGGTATCGCTCCGCTATTTCGCCGCCGTGGCGAAAAGGCAGGCGAGACCGATTTTCATCTGAGCGCGCTGGGCAGACTGATTCAGCTTGGTGAGCCAAAAGATGCTGCCGGGCTGCGTCAGTGTATCGAAACATTGTGCGGGGAACATATTGCCCTGCATATCCCGTCGCAACCCGATAACAGTCGCTGGCAGCTGCCAGAACAGCAGACAACCGACCTGCAGGCCCGGCAGATTACGCGAACCGTTGCAGACGACTGGCGCGTGACCAGCTATTCCGGTTTACAGCAGCACGGGCAGAGCATTGCGCAGGATCTGATGCCTAAGCTTGACGTGGATGCCGCAGGTACCGGCAGTGTGCCGGATGAACCGGTGCTGACCCCTCATCAATTTCCGCGCGGCGCGTCACCGGGCACATTTTTACACAGCCTGTTTGAAGAGCTGGATTTCACGCAACCTGTCTCTGAGGAGTGGGTGCTGAAAATGTTGCAAAGCGGCGGCTACGACGCGCAATGGCAGCCGGTGCTCAGCGAATGGATCACCGCTATCCTTCACGCCCCGCTCACGGCACAGGGTGTTTCGCTCAGCCAGCTGACCGCCAGAGATAAGCAGGTGGAGATGGAGTTTTATCTCCCCATCGCCAGCCCGCTAAGAGCCGAGGCACTGGATGCGCTGATCCGCGAGCACGACCCGCTATCCGCCGGTTGCCCGCCACTTAACTTCCGTCAGGTTCAGGGGATGCTGAAGGGCTTTATCGATCTGGTGTTCCGCCATGAAGGACGTTACTACCTGTTGGATTACAAATCGAACTGGTTGGGTGAAAACAGCGAAGCCTATACCCAACAGGCGATGGCCTCTGCCATGCAGATGCATCGTTACGATCTGCAGTACCAGCTGTATACCCTGGCGCTGCATCGCTATCTGCGTCATCGCATTGCAAATTACCGCTACGAAGACCATTTTGGCGGGGTGATTTATCTCTTCCTGCGCGGGGTGGATGCCGCCGATCCGCAGTCTGGTATTTTTAGTACGCGCCCGGACGCGGCACTGATTGAGAAAATGGACAGTTTATTTGCCGCAGGCACGGAGGAGTTGGCATGACGATGCAGGAATTACTGCTGGAAGCCGTAGAACAGCGTTTACTGCGCCATCTTGATGTGCAGTTCGCCATCATGGTGGCTGGCGAGCAGCCGGCCGTGATGCTGGCTGCCGCTATCCTGAGCAACGACGCGGGGGAAGGGCATGTCTGCCTGCCGCTTTCGCGCCTGACCATTGATGAGAAAATGCCTGCGGCTCTTCAGTCCTGTTTTGCCCTGCTGGGCGAGTCGGTAGACTGGCAGAGCGTTTTGCTAAGCTCTCCTGCTGTCAGCAGAGCTGATACCCAGACGCCCATGATCCTTATTGGCGACCGGTTGTACCTTAACCGGCTGTGGCGTAATGAACTGACGGTAGCGCGCTTTTTCAGCGAGACAAACGCGCCGCTTCCCTGTGAAGAAGCGCGGCTCCGGCAAACGCTGGATGCCCTGTTTACCTCAGATGAGGCGACAGACTGGCAGAAAGTGGCGGCGGCCGTCGCCTTAACGCGGCGGATCTCGGTGATCTCGGGCGGACCGGGCACGGGTAAAACCACCACCGTGGCAAAACTGCTTGCCGCGCTGATTCAGCTGTCGGGTGAGCAAAAATGCCGTATTCGCCTGGCGGCGCCCACCGGCAAAGCGGCGGCCAGGCTGACGGAGTCGTTAGGTGGCGCGCTGCAAAAACTGCCGCTCACGCAGGAACAGCTTGCGCTTTTCCCCAGTGAAGCCAGCACCCTGCACCGGCTACTGGGCGCACAGCCGGGCAGCCAGCGCCTGCGTTACCACGCCGGAAACCCGCTGCATCTTGACGTGCTGGTGGTGGATGAAGCGTCGATGATCGACCTGACGATGATGTCGCGGCTGATTGACGCCTTACCTCCCCACGCGCGCGTAATTTTCCTGGGCGATCGTGACCAGCTTGCCTCGGTGGAAGCCGGGGCCGTGCTGGGCGATATCTGCACGTATGCGAGTCTTGGGTATACCGCGGAACGTGCTGAGGAGTTAGCCCGCCTCACTGGATGTTCGCTCGCAGCCGAAAGTCAGTCTCTCGCGGCGGCGCTGCGAGACAGCCTCTGTCTGCTGCAAAAAAGCTATCGGTTCGGGAGTGATTCCGGCATTGGCCAACTGGCGGCGGCCGTGAACAGAGGGGATCGGCATGCGACCAGTGCCGTTTTTGACGGCAGCTTCAGTGATATTGAGAAGAAATCGCTGCAAACCGGGGAAGAGTATCAGGCGATGCTGGATGATGCCCTGCTGGGCTATCAGCACTTCCTGACGAGCGTGCAGCAGCAACATACGCCTGCGCAGGTCATTGCCGCGTTTGGCGAATATCAGCTGCTGTGTGCGCTGAGAGAGGGGCCTTTTGGCGTCAGCGGCCTCAACGACAGGCTTGAGCAACTGCTTGCGCAAAAGCGCAAAATCACCCGCACGCCGCATTCACGCTGGTACGAAGGTCGGCCAGTGATGATCTCCCGTAACGATAGCGCGCTGGGGTTGTTTAACGGCGATATTGGCATTGCGCTTGACCGTGGACAGGGTCTACGCGTCTGGTTCCTGATGCCGGACGGAAGCGTGAAGTCTGTGCAGCCCAGTCGCTTGCCTGAACATGAAACAGCATGGGCGATGACGGTACACAAGTCCCAGGGCTCGGAGTTCAACCATGCGGCGTTGATCCTGCCCACCCAGCTTTCGCCCGTGATTACCCGCGAGCTCATCTACACAGCCATCACCCGCGCGCGTCAGCGCTTGTCGCTCTATACCGACGAGCGTGTGCTGGTGCAGGCGATTGCCACCCGTACAGAACGGCGAAGCGGCCTGAGCGCGATATTTGAGTCTCTCTGAACGAGGTGAGAAAGAGAGGCCGGGTCGGCGCAACGCCACCCGGCGAAGGATCTGTTATCCCAGGTCGGCCATCAGCACCTTTGAGCGGCGTTGATAGTTGTACATCTCTTTTTTACTTTCAGGCAGCAAATCAATATCCACAGGCGTAAATCCGCGCTCCTGGAACCAGTGAATACTGCGCGTGGTCAAAACGAACAGCTTGCTCAGGCCCATCTGGCGCGCCTGAGCCGCCACGCGCTCAAGCAGCATCTCGCCGCGTGAAGAGCTGCGGTAGTCTGGATGGACGGCAACGCAGGCCATTTCGCCGATCTTCTCCTCCGGGAACGGATAGAGCGCGGCGCAGGCGATGGTCAGATTATCACGCTGGATAATTGTAAATTTATCGATCTCCATTTCCAGCTGTTCGCGGGAACGGCGTACCAGGATCCCTTGCTGCTCCAGCGGGCGAATTAACTCCAGAATACCGCCGATATCGTTAATGGTGGCGCGGCGGATCTGCTCCGCACTCTCCATTACAATCTGGGTGCCGATACCGTCGCGGGAGAACAGCTCCTGCAGAAGGGCACCGTCTTCCTGATAGCTGATCAGGTGGCTGCGACGCACGCCGCTGCGGCAGGCTTTCACAGCACCGCGCAGGAACCGGACGGTACCAGAGTAGTAATCTCCCTCGGCTTCCAGCGCTTCCACGCGGGCCTGGGCCTCATTCGGGAAGAGCTCTGGCACGATCACCCCTTCTTCGTTCACGACGCCCTGAGAGGAGCAAAACCCAATCATTTTCTCCGCCTTCAGTTTGATCGCCAGCTGGGTGGCAATCTCTTCTGAAGTGAGGTTAAAGCTCTCGCCGGTTACGGAAACGGCCACCGGCCCCATCAATACAATGGCACCGCTGTCCAGCTGACGATGAATGGCTTCCTCATCAATACGACGAATGCGTCCGCTGTGGCAATAGTCCACCCCGTCGTCCACGCCAAGAGGCTGAGCGATGATGAAGTTACCGCTGACGACGTTGATATGCGCCCCCTGAAGCGGCGTGTTGTTCAGGCTCATGGACAGACGCGCGGTGATATCAAGCTGCAGCAGACCCGCTGCCTGTTTCACCAGCTCAAGGGTTTTGGCATCTGTAACGCGGGTATGCTTGTGATAAATCGGCTCGTGATGGTGTGCGGCCAGGTTCGCATCGATCTGCGGACGCGCACCATACACCACCACCAGGCGGATGCCGAGGCTGTGCAGCAGGCCAATGTCATTGACGATGCTGGAAAAGTTTTCATGCTCAATGGCTTCGCCGCCGAGCATGATGACAAACGTTTTTCCCCGATGGGCGTTGATATAGGGAACAGAATGGCGGAATCCCTGGACCAGTTCGGTTCTACGTTCCTTCACCATGGCACAACCCTTAATGAATGTTTATTCGTAATTTCTGTATTTTTATTCGATTGTGACCGCATGTGCAAGCCTAAATTTTCTGCGACCCACAGAAATTAATAAGTAATCCGTGCGTTAACGTATGATTGTTTACCCTTTTATAGATGACAGTTTATGCGTCATTCGTTAAAGTTTTCGGTCAATTTTGATGTTTTGTCTGTCAATCAGATTTCTTGCTCGGGAGAAGCATGTCGGGATCCAATTCAGCAATAAGCCGCCGCCGTTTGTTAAAAGGGGCAGGGGCGATGTGGCTGCTCAGCGTCAGCCAGGTGGGTCTTGCCGCCACAAGTCAGGTGGTGGCGGTGCGCGTCTGGCCGTCGTCAACCTATACGCGCGTGACGGTGGAATCCAATCGGGTGCTGAAATATAAGCAATTTGCCCTGAGCAACCCTGAGCGTGTGGTGGTGGATCTCGAAGGCGTTAACCTGAACTCCGTTCTGAAGGGGATGGCGGCGCAGATCCGCGGTGACGATCCGTTTATCAAATCGGCGCGCGTTGGGCAGTTTGATCCGCAAACCGTGCGCATGGTGTTTGAACTCAAGCAGAACGTGAAACCACAGCTGTTCGCCCTTGCGCCTGTGGCATCGTTCAAAGAGCGTCTGGTGATGGATCTCTATCCGGCGAATGCAACGGACATTCAGGATCCGCTCCTGGCGTTACTGGAAGACTACAACCAGGGCAATCTGGAGAAACAGGTTCCGCCTGCGCAAAGTGGTCCGCAGCCCGGAAAAGCAGGGCGCGATCGCCCGATTGTGATCATGCTCGATCCTGGCCACGGCGGAGAAGACTCGGGTGCGGTAGGCAAATACCGGACGCGGGAAAAAGATGTGGTGTTGCAGATTGCCCGCCGTCTGAAGGCGTTAATCGATAGAGAGGGCAACATGCGCGCCTACATGACGCGTAATGAAGACGTCTTTATTCCGTTGAAAGTCCGCGTGGCAAAAGCCCAGAAGCAGCGGGCGGATCTCTTCGTCTCTATCCATGCTGATGCTTTTACCAGCCGTCAGCCGAGTGGATCGTCAGTATTTGCGCTCTCAACCAAAGGGGCAACCAGTACCGCGGCGCGTTACCTCGCGGACACGCAGAACGCCTCGGATCTCATCGGTGGTGTGAGCAAAAGCGGCGACCGCTACGTCGATCATACCATGTTCGACATGGTGCAATCGCTGACCATTACCGACAGCCTGAAGTTTGGTAAAGCGGTACTGGGCAAGCTGGGGCGGGTCAATAAGCTGCACAAAAACAGCGTCGAGCAGGCCGGGTTTGCGGTGCTGAAGGCACCGGATATTCCGTCTATCCTGGTTGAAACGGCGTTTATCAGTAACGTGGAAGAGGAGCGTAAGCTCAAGACGGCCAAATTCCAGCAGGAAGTGGCTGAGTCGATTCTGGCAGGGATCCGGGCGTATTTCTCTGACGGGGCGACGCTGGCACGACGTGGATAATGCTGAACGCCGGGTTAACCCCCGGCAAATTCACAAACGACAGATACAAAAAAACACCCTTAAGGGTGTTTATTGTTTTTAGAAGTATTGGTTGCGGGGGCCGGATTTGAACCGACGACCTTCGGGTTATGAGCCCGACGAGCTACCAGGCTGCTCCACCCCGCGGCACCGTACTGCTTTTACTTCATCAAATTTGATTGGTTGCGGGGGCCGGATTTGAACCGACGACCTTCGGGTTATGAGCCCGACGAGCTACCAGGCTGCTCCACCCCGCGTCACCGTACTGCTTATACT